>JAICPP010000293.1 GCA_025929805.1 Gemmatimonadales bacterium
AACTGGGGCTCCTGAGCTACTTTCTGCCGGAAGTCGCGGACCTCGCAATCGATTGGTCCGGAGAGCTCGATAGTTCCCCGCTCACAGCGGAACACCTCTCCCAGCTGGCTGCGCAAGTGCTTTATGGCCTGGCGTAGCGACGCCCGGGCCTCGCTGTCAGACGACTCGCCCCAGAGAAGCCCTGCCAATTCCTCTCGGGTGTGAGGACCTGGCTCCAGGACCAGGTAGGTGAGCAGCGCTACGGCTTTGGCGCTGGGTTGGGGCGCAAGCGGCCCGCTGGACGCGCGAGCGACCGAGGGTGGACCGAGCAGAGTCAGCTTGACATCTGCCACAAACAATGACCTGGCGGGAGTGTGTTACAAGGTTACGACGAATTCACGGACCGGCAAGAGGCTTTTTCACGGTGGCTTCACGGTACCGGTTCAGATTTGTTCCAGCTTCAAGGTAGAGACACGACCTTCACAGGAGCGGCTGTATGACGGGCAAGGACAGTTTCCGGATGACTCTCACCCCAGAGCAAAAGGACCAGGTCCGCGAGGTGACGGGTAAGGATGTCGATGTCATCGAGCTCTCGGTGGAGGAGCTGGAGGAGCGGATCGCTCCGCTGACCCGGCGCGGGTTGCGGGAGAGGTATCCCCTGTAATTTTCACGGATTTTTCACGGTAGTCGGTAACCTTAGCGACACAACTCATTAGCACAAGTCATCAACCGTAACACTCAGGAGGAAAGAATGTCGACCAAGGATCAGTTCCGGATTCAGCTGACCCCAGAACAGAAGGCCCAGGTCCGGAATGCCACGGGTAAGGAAGCCGAGGCGGTGGAGCTTTCAGTCGAAGAGCTGGAAGAGCGCATTGCCCCCAGCACTGTAAAGCCAATCAAGAATCGGCCAAACTAACCCTCGGACCTGCTCGAGCGCAGCGGTCCGGGGCATCCGCCCGGTAGATGGCCGGTCCTGGCAAGACGCAATGCCAGGCACCGGCCATCTGGCGCAGGTGCCATCCGCGTTACACTTTGGTAAGACCTTCACCACCTGAATGATGCCCGACATCGTCAGCGATCCCGCGCCCTCAGCCGAGGACCTGCGGGACGAGATCGAACGTCTTCGGCTGATGCACTCCATCAGCCTGGAGTTCAGTGCGTCCCTGGACTTCGAGGAGTTGCTGCCCCGGGTGTTCCAGCGGGTACTCACCACGCTGGGAGCCGAAGGGGGATCGCTGTGGATTGCCGAAGGAGACGTGCTCTGTTGCCGGCTGGCTGCTGGCGGCGCCGGTCAAAAGCTGGTAGGAGCGCGGGTCCCGATCGGCACCGGATTCGTCGGGGACGTGGCCCAGCGGCCCCGAACGACCGTCGTAACTCGCGCGGCCGAAGATCCTCGATACCAGCCCAAAATGGACTCGGGCGAAGTCCTGGCCACCACGGTCATGGCCACGGCAATGGTCGCGGGCGGGGTCACAGTCGGTTCGATTCAGGTCTCCAACAAGCTGACTGGCGACGGGATCTTCGACCTCCGGGATCGGGAGCTCCTGGAAGGGCTTGCCGCCAGCGCGGCCGCAGCGCTCCGTAATGCTCAACTTCATACCGTCGAGAAGCGGGCTCGAGACCTGGCCCTGCTGCTGGAGATAAGCCGAGAGATCACCGCCACGCTGGATCTCGACCGGGTGCTGCGCTCGGTCGTCAACCTCGCCTCCCGCGCCCTGTCGTTCGACCGCGGAGCCGTAGGGCTGTTTCAGAAGGGACAATGCGAGATCCGAGCCGTCGCCGGCCAGGAAAAGGTGAATACGAAGGACCCCAAGCTCCAGGACCTCATCGCCCGGGCGACCTGGGCCGCCGGCCGGGGAGAACAGCTGTACCTCACCGATCGCTCGGCTCCCTCCTCTGATGCCGAACGGATGTTCGCTTCCATATTCGGGGCGGATCTGGAGGCGGACGGAATCGAGAGCGGACTGTATCTCCCACTGAAAGACGAGGAAGGGGTACTCGGAGTTCTGGTGTTCGAGTCGGGGGAGCCGGAGTTTGCGTCGGAAACTCAGCTCGAGCTGGCGGCAATTCTCGCCAACCAGACCGCCGTGGCCGTTCGCAATGCCCAGCTCTATCACCAGGTACCGATGGTGGATGCGTTGGGTGCGTTGGCGGCCAAGAAACGCGCGCTTCTCGCGCTCCCTCGTCAGAAGGTGCTGGTGTATGCCGGAGTTGCTCTCGCAATTCTGGCTGCCCTGACTCTGATTCGCTGGCCGTATCGAGTCGCCGGCACCGGCGCCGCGTTTCGTCCCACCACACTGGTCCAGGTCCGAGCTCAGGTTCCTGGTGTAATAGAACGGATCCTGGTCCAGGAGGGTGCCACGGTTTCGCGCGGCACACCTTTGGCCTCGCTGCGAGCGACTCCACTGCTGAGCGCCCGTGCGTCCACCGCGGCTGCAATCCAGGCCGCAGAGCGCTCGGCGGCTTTAGCGGCGAGCAGGGGTGACGCCGCTGAGGAGCGACTACAGCGTATCAGAGGTGAGGCGTTACAGCAGGAGCTGAAATTACTGGATGAAGAGGTGGCACTCACCACCATTCGTGCGCCGGTGTCCGGCAGAGTACTCACACCGCGACTTCACGAGGCGATGGGGGCCTCGGTGGACGAAGGTGATCTGGTGCTGACCCTGGGCCAAACCGACACTCTGGAGCTTGAGTTTGGGGTGAACCAGCGGGACGTGGCGTGGGTCCGACCGGGACAGGAAACCGTTCTCCGGGTGGATGCCCTCCCCCAACGGACCTTCGTGGGCCG
>JAICPP010000122.1 GCA_025929805.1 Gemmatimonadales bacterium
CGCCGACGCGTGCTCGAGTGTTTTCGTGCCCTGCGCAGATCCGGCAATCTGGTGGCCGTGTCGGTGTACCTGCCAAGTCGGGTCAACATCGCGACGGCGATGTTCACCATCGATGCAAATGAGCTGCTTCTCTGGACCTGCGCTCGACGGACCAAGTACCGCTGGCACCGCCCGATCGAGCTGATGACGTGGAGCGTCATTCAACGAGCCCTGAGCGCGGGTTGCCGCACCTTCGACCTTACAGCATTGGCCGACTTCCACACCGAGTTCGGAGCCGAGTCGGATACCAGACGATACCGCTGGATCAAGAGCCGGTATCGCTGGCTGGGCCGGATGCGGGATTTTGCCGCCAAAGGAAATCGCTGGCAGCTGGCGGTACGAGGCCGGGTAGCGCGCCTCGGAGTACCCATCTGGGTGGGAAGACTCCAGCCAATCCCGCCGCTTCGGAGTGCGTTGAGAAAGTGACCAGATGAAAATCCTGCTGATCGCCGAGGAGGCACCGGGAGTCCAGGCGTTGCGCCTGCTGGCCGGATCCGGGCACGAGATCGTGGCGGTCATGACTCGTGGGATCGGTGTCGGTGCAGTGGGGGCAACGGTGGCCGGGGTCGCGTCACGCCTGGGCTACGCTTTGTGGCCGGCCCGAAGGACCCAGGAGCGCGGCTTCGCCGAGGTGATCCGGGGTGCCGGGGTGGACCTCCTGCTTAATGTGAACACCATATACGTCCTGCCGTCGGAGGTGGTCGCGGCTCCGACGATCGGGAGCTTCAATGTGCATCCCGGGCCCTTGCCCCGGTACGCCGGGCTGAATGCGCCGAGCTGGGCGATCTATCATGGCGAGCGGACCCATGGGGTAACCATCCACTGGATGGACCAAGGCATCGATACCGGCCCGATCGCTTACCAGACCGCGCTGCCCATCGACGAGGATGACACCGGACTGACACTCAGCGGCAAGTGCATCCGCGCCGGCCTTCCACTGCTTCACGATCTCCTGCTGGCCGCCTCGCGGCACAGCGTACCTCGTTGCCCCCAACCGAGCGGGCCCAGGCGCTACTTTGGGAGGGAAGTCCCGCACGAAGGCCGGCTGATCTGGACCGAGTCTGCAGCCAGGGTGGTGAATTTCATCCGGGCCTGCGACTATGTCCCGTTCGCCTCACCCTGGGGTCTCCCCCGTGCCTATCTCGGAGGTCGGGAGATCGTGGTGCTCAAGTCCACCCGTACGGGAGAGCCGAGCGATGCTCCCCCTGGAACGGTTGGACGTAGGGTAGGCACCGACGTGTTGGTTGCTGCGCGAGATGAGTGGGTCAAGGTGCGGCGGGTTCAGATCGGAAATTCCTCCTTCCCGGCTGCGGACGCACTCAGGCCAGGAGAGCGGTTCGCCGTGCCCAGCAGCCTGGAGGCGCCGGCAGCGGCTCGCTAAACCGCGGTTTTTCAAAGGGAGACCGGATAGTCTCATGTCGTTGAACCCTGCGGCCGGCGGGAAGCTGGAGCGGACCTTTCGCCCCGAGCGAATTCGGAGTGACTACGCCGGACAACCGCCCGTTGCCGCGGCCGCCGAACAATTTCAGCGCGAGGAGCGAGAGCGACACGTACTTCGGGTTCTGTGGCAGCACGGGCTCATGCCCCTCGCCCGCAAGAGGATCCTCGAGGTAGGTTGCGGCACGGGGAAGTGGCTGCGGGATTTGGTCGCCTGGGGCGCTGATCCGGAGCGTCTTGTCGGAGTAGAGTTGCTCCAGGCCACGGCGGCGCGAGCTCGGCGCCTGTGTCCACAGAGCGTGACGATCGAGTGCGGCAATGCGGCGGAGCTTTGGTTCGAGCCTGCATCCTTCGATATCGTGTTCCAAGCTTCGGTCTTTACTACGGTGCTCGATCCAGACATGAAGCACGCCATGGCGGCGGAGATGCTCCGGGTGGTTCGCCCGGACGGCGCCATCCTGTGGTACGACTCCTTCCTGAAGAGCCCGGCAAATCCCTACGTCCTTCCCGTGTTCCGGCAGGAGATCCGCGACTTGTTCCCGGGTTGCTCGCTCGAGCTCCGCCGCGTTACGCTGGCGTCACCCCTCACCAGATTCCTGGCTCCCCGCGCGTGGGCGGCTTGTTCATTGCTTTCCGGCATCCCGGCCCTCTGTACTCACTATCTGGGTGTCATCAGAAAGCGTGGTGTGTCTCAGTGAGTCTCAATGCCATGTCCGAGACGCGCACTTCGCGGCCCGTGCCCCTTCTTACGCTCCCATCCGAGACCAGCTCGGTCGACCAACCGGGCGGATCGCTGCTGGAGCGTCTGGCGCGCGCGCTCGAGCAGCAGGGGGTGAGTTACTGCCAATGGAAAGGACATTGGAGCACCCACCGGTGGTCGATGGGATATGGCGATGTCGACCTGCTGGTCGACCGTGACGCCATACCTTCCTTTCGACTGGTTCTGGAGCAGCTTGGCTTCAAGCTGGTGCAACCATCGGCTGAACGGCAGATACCGGGCACGGTGAGCTATTTCGGCCACGATCCTGCTGTGCCCAGGCTCCTGCACCTGCGCGTTCAGTATCAGCTGGTGCTGGGCAACTACTGGAAGCCGGTGTATCGCATCCCTATCGAGCGCCCAATGCTGGAGCGGTCGATGGCGGGGCAGCCCTTTCGCCTTCCATCTCCCAGCTACCGATTCCTGGTCTTTATGCTTCGAATGATGTTGCGGCAAGTTGGTCGCCCACTTCTCTCGACCCGCGCCCACTGGATGCGTGGAATACAGATCCCGCTCGCGTCGCTGGACGCCAGTAGCGATCGAGAGGAGCTGGCCAGCATTCTGCGGCATCACCTTACCAGCCTGGATCTCCCGTTCTTCGAGCGGTGCGTCCGAGCGCTTCAGGGGGAAAGCGACCTGATGGAGCGGGCCGTCCTTCCCTGGCAGCTGCATCGGAGATTGCGGAGCAATGTCCGGTGGCCCCCTGTTGGCGCGGTGATCGCGGGCGTCGCCGAAAGGATTCTGCCTGCCCCGGTGGCACGCATCATCTCGAGCGGGAGCATGCGTCCCTCCGGTGGCGGTGTGTTGGTGGCGTTGATCGGCGCAGATGGCGCCGGGATGTCCACTTGTGCTCGAGAGCTGACAGCATGGCTGGAGCCAGGCTTCCCGGTGATGAGGGTGCACCTGGGCAACCCACGGCGGTCACTGCTCACCGCCCTGGTTGAGGCAGCACTCACGATTCAGCGCAGTTTGAACGGACTCCTGAACCGACCTTCGCTTCCCGGCGCTCACCTCGAGCTGCTCCGGCACCTCTGCGCCGCACGGGACCGCTACCGCGTCTATCAGCGGGCTCGCCGATTTGCCGTGGCAGGTGGGATTTCCCTCGTGGAGGGTTACCCGGTACAGCAGAGCCGCTCGTTGATGGGGCCCCGCATTCCGACGCTGCTACGAGGCAGCGCCGGCCCGCTGGCCAGTCGCCTCAGGGAGGCGGAGGCACTCTACTACCGTGGGATCCTTAAGCCCGACGTCCTGTGTGTTCTGGCGCTCGACCCCGAGCTTGCGGTCCTCCGCAAGCCGGAGCAGCCAGCCGAGGACGTCCGCGCGCGGGCTCGCTCCATACTGGATACCGACTGGAGCTCCGCCGGAGCGCATGTGGTGGATGCGGCTCAGCCGCACCACCAGATAGTACAGCGCCTCAAACTGATGGTTTGGTCGATGCTGTAACCGGCCTGGATCCTGGATGCAGTCCTATAGGTTTGCTCCGCCTCCCACCATAACGCGGCGGACCAGGGGGATCGGCGGGCCCCCGTACGAGAGGAATTGGTCGTGGAACTGGCGCCAGGCGTTTTGTCCACCACGAGCTCGGGTCCAATCCTCCCGTAACTTGCGGATCATCAGCTTGCCCAAGGTGTAGTTCAGGTAAGCCGGGTCGTAGGTTCCTCGCGCCGCCTGCTGTCGGGAATTGCCGGCATCCTGGTAGGCTCTTTCCCTAAAGAGCCGCTCCGATTCCGCGACCGTCATCCCCTTGGTATGGAGGCCGATGGCGGAGAGATACCGCGCGTTTCGCAACAGAGCGTTCATCAACTGCCCGATATGGGTGTCGGGGTCTCCGTTCCCCAGGCCTGCTTCCCACATCATTTCCTCGGTATAGTGGGCCCATCCTTCCGCGAAGGCGTAGCCCACGAAGACCCGCCCAAAGGTGGAGCGAGCTCTGTTGGAGTGGAGAAAGTGGAGGAAGTGACCCGGCCACACTTCATGCACGCTGGTGAACAGCAGGTCGGCTGCACCCGGCAGGTATGCCTGCTGCTCCGCCTTGGGCCACGTCGGGTCAGGCGGTGCAATGTAGTAGATCGAAGGAAGCCCCTTCTCGTATGGCCCCGGGATGTCGATATACGCAAAATTGAACCGTTGGTAAGGGGGCGCCTCGTGCACTAATGCCCGCTCGGTGCCGGGGATTGAGACCAGATTCTTGGCCCGCACGAAGGCTTCGAGCGTATCCAGTTGCACCCGAGCCGCTTCGACCGGGCTCCCTGCCGGCTTGTGAGCGTTCATCCGTGCTACACACTCGGCAATGGACTGACCCGGGGCATACCGGCTGCACGCCTGTTTGAGCGCCGCAATGTTCCGATCCATGTCCTCCCGGCCGCGCTGTTCCAGAGAATCGAGGGGTGTATCAACCCCTTCGGTCATCTTGAGCATCTCGGCAAACTGCTCCGCCCCCAGCGCATAGTCGTTGGTGCCCCGCTTGGCCTGGTTGCTGAACCACGCAGCCAGCTCTTCGAGTGCCTTCACCGCCGCTGCGTTGGCGGTCCCGAACTCCCGCTGCAAACCGGCGTCGGTGACCGGCCGGAAGACCTGCGGCACGTCGGTTTTCAAGTAACTCGCCAGTCCGCTAAAGCGTCCCAGTCCGATCTCTGCATACGGCTTGGGCATCGGCGTGCGGAGGTTGGCCCGAACCTGGGCCAGCGCAGCAGGGAGGTTGGCGGCGTACCGGGTGTAGGAGCGCATTCGCTGGGAGAGCGACGCGTACTCCCGTGCTATGTACACGTTCGGATCGATGGAGCCGGTGTAGAACTCGGGATTGCGGTGGGGCCAGTCTGCTCGCTCACCCCAAAAGAGGTCCCGGTCTATCACACTGATGACATAGTCCCTCTCCAGCTGCGCCGCGCGGTCGGAACTGTCGATCGGGAACCCTGCAGCGCTGTCCCGTAGCTGACCCAGCCGGCTCATCCACTGCTTCAGTCCTGCCTCGCTCCAATCCGGGAACCTGCCGTCGTACTCGTGCCGGCCCTGGTATACCGCAAACAGAGGGTTGGCTTCGAAATAGGTGTCGATAAATCCGTTTATGAAGACTTCCCATCCACTGCTCGCTTTCGGCGGCTGCCTCCCGCATGCGGCAACGAGGCACACGGCGAGAGCAATAACCGGCCAACCAGACCAGTGTAGCATGCAATCTCCTGGGTTGACTGTTGCGCGGCTCGGATTCTTCCCGTTTGTTTCGAGTAATGCAAGTTGCCGACCCGGCCCCCTCTGCCATCGAGCTCGACGCCGCGCTGCTCCAGGCCACCATCACGGCCGCACTGGCCGCGCTCTGCGCGTTCCTGTACGCCCGCTATCGAAAGCCGTATTTCGCCTGGTGGGCCGCTGCCTGGGGACTGTACCTTCTACGCGTCGGGGCTATCACCAGTTTCCTGATCACGTCCCAACGCTTCTGGCTCTACTGGCATCAAGTCGTCACCGGCTGGACGGCGCTGGCGCTGCTCTATGCAGCCCTGGTCTTCTCCCAGCAGATCCGGTGGCGCAGGTGGTACGTGTGGCTGGTGCTGTTTCCTCCGGTCTGGTCCTACATCGCCATCTATCAGCTGAAGCATTTCCTCTGGGCCGCAGGCCCTGCCGTGCTCTTCTTGAGCCTGGCGACGCTCTGGACCGGTTTGGTTTTCGTGCGCTACCGGCAGAAGGTCGCTTCCAGTGGGGCCACGCTGCTTGCGGCAGCCTTCCTCCTCTGGGGCCTGCACCACCTGGACTATCCCTTCCTTCGTGCCCGCGGGGCCTGGGCGCCGTGGGGCTACTACCTCGATATCCTGCTGGCCCTTGCAGTCGGAGCCGGGATCCTCCTTCTCGTGCTGGATGATCTCCGTCGGGGACTCGGCGCGCTCTCCGCGCTGTCCAGCGATCTCCAGCGTGCGGGCCGAGAACAGGACGTGCTCGACGCGCTGCTCGCCCGGCCGCTTACGCTTCCCGCCGTAAGCGGCACCGCACTGTACGTCATCGAGGATTCGCGCGCCCGGTTTGTCCGGGGGGCTGGCGTGTGCGCCTCGTGGACGGACGGGGACCTCTCCAAGGGTGCGGCCGGCGTGTTGGGACGCATGATCGAGATCGGCCGGCCCCAGTTCACTCGAGAGTGGTCCGACGCGAAGGTCGAAGGATCGGCTTACCCCTTTGCGGCCGTCCTGCCGATTCTTCGGGCCGAGCGGGTGCTTGCAGCTTTGGTGCTGATCGGCCAGGCCCCTGACCCATTCACTGCGCTGGACGATGGTTTCCTTCTGGCCCTGGGCCATCAGGTCGGCGCGGCCCTGGAGAACGCGGACCTCTACAGCCGGCTGGAAACCCGCACGGTGGAGCTCGCCCGACTGTCCGCCCGGATGGTGGAGCAGCACGAGGAGGAGCGCCGCAGACTCTCCCGTGAGCTGCACGACGAAACCGCCCAGGTGTTCTCCGCCGTCAAGATGGAGTTGGGAGTGCTCCAGGAGCAGGTCCAGCCCAAGCAGGCGGCACGCCTGGAGCAGGTGCTCGATCTCATCGATACCGGCATCCGAAGCATTCGGAACGTCACCAACGATCTTCGTCCCTCACTACTGGATGACCTGGGTCTGCTACCGGCTCTGCGTTCGCTGGTCGCGGACTTTTCCGAGCGAAGCGGCATTCGGACCGATCTCGCTATTCCGAGTGCCATGCCTTCCCTCTCGCGGGAAGCCGAGCTGGCACTCTTCCGAGCTCTTCAGGAGGCGCTCTCCAATGTGCTCCGACACGCCAACGCTCGTTCGGTGGCTATCGGCATCTCGGTGGCCGACGAAGGTGTGTTGCTTCGGGTCAGCGATGACGGTCGGGGACTCCCCAGCGGCATGAGCGCCGACCGCCTGGAGCAGCAGGGCCACATGGGACTTTCGGGAATGCGGGAACGGATCGCCGCGCTGGGCGGGACGGTACGGATCCGGGGTGGCGGCGGAACCGGTGCACTTCTCGAGGTGCTCGTGCCTGCGGAGTCAGGCGAGGGCTCGAGATGAGCGGCCCCATTCGCGTGCTGGTAGCAGACGACCACATGGTGGTGCGGAGCGGCATTCGCCATGTGCTGGAGAGCGAGGCCGACTTCGAGGTAGTGGGAGAAGCAGCCACGGGTTCCGAGGCGATCACGCTCGCGTCAGACCTCCGGCCGGATGTCGTCGTGCTCGACATATCCATGCCCGATCTCTCAGGCCTGGAGGTCGCTGCGCAGCTGAGAGGGTCCAGTACGACTCGGGTACTGATACTGAGCATGCACAACAATGCCGAGTACGTCCTGGAGAGCGTTCGCGCCGGCGCCCACGGGTATCTTCTGAAGGACACGGCTGCCACCGAGCTTCGAACTGCCATCCGGGCCGTGTGTCGGGGTGAGTCCTACTTCAGCCCCCCGGTAGCCAGCCGGCTCTCCGCTGCGGTTCGAGGTGAGCACGAAGCCCAGCATTCCGGACTGGACCAGCTCACGGGTCGCGAACGGGAAGTGCTCCTCGGCATAGTTCGAGGACAGACGAACAAGGAGATCGCGGCAGAACTGGGGATCAGCCACCGGACGGTGGAAACTCACCGGGAAAGCCTCATGCGGAAGCTGCAGATTCGGACGGTAGCCGAGCTCACCCGCTTTGCGATCAGCGCCGGAATCGTGCAATCTTGAATTGTCACCGCTAATGTTCCCTGAAATGACTGACCTTAAGCCGTATACCCCATCCGCAACCCCTGCGGCAGAGCAGTCGGCGACTCCCCAAACGGGGATCGTGATGCTCAATCTGGGTGGACCCGCCACGCTCGACGACGTGCAGCCGTTTCTGCTCGAGCTGTTCGCCGACCGCGAGATCATTCAACTGCCTTTCCAGCGGTGGCTTGGCCCGTTCATCGCACGCCGGAGGACCCCAAAGGTGCGAGGGCTGTACGCCAATATTGGCGGAGGATCGCCCATTCTTCGATATACCGAGGCTCAAGGTCGCGGCATGGTGGCCAAGCTCGACCGGCTGTCGCCCAGCACCGCACCACACAAGTTCTATGTTGCCTTCCGCTACACGAGGCCGAGCAGCGAGGATGCACTGCGGGCAATGCAGGCAGATGGAATCAAACGGGCGGTGGCCTTCACCCAGTATCCCCAGTTCTCCTGCAGCACAACCGGCTCCAGTCTGAACGAACTATGGCGGGCCTCCGCCCGCACCGGACTGCGGGATGCGTTCCGGTGGAGCATCATAGATCGATGGCCGGTACACCCTGGCTTCATCGAGGCAATGACCGAGACGGTACGAGAGGGGTTGAGTCAGTTTGCGCCGGCAGACCGGAGTAAGGTCCTGATCCTGTACAGCGCGCACTCACTGCCGCTGGACGTCATCGATCGGGGGGACTCGTATCCCCAGGAGGTGGGTGCCAGCGTGCAGCGAGTTGTGGAGAGCCTCGAGGCGCCCAACCCCTATATCCTGGCGTACCAATCGGACGTGGGTCCGGTCCGCTGGTTGGGCCCGAGTACCGAGCAAGTGATCCGGCGGCTAGGGGCGCGGGGGGTGAAGCAGCTGCTGGTCGTGCCCATTGCGTTCACCAGCGATCACATCGAAACCCTGTCCGAGCTCGATCGGGAGTATGGAGAGGTCGCACATCAGGTAGGTATTACGCAGTACGTGCGAGCGCCGGCGCTCAATGACCGGCCTCGTTTTCTCGAAGGATTGGCAGAGATCGTTCGCGACCACCTCGAGTCAGGGGCACTGTACAGCACCCAGTACCCCGTCAAGTGTGCCGGCTGCACCAACCCTCAATGCCGGAACATCCTGAATCCCGCATCGTCTGCGGCGGTCCAGCGCGGGTAGTCAGCTCTTCGGTACCGGGGGCTCCTCGAAGGAGGAGAGCTCGGACGTTTCGATTTCCGCCCGTAAGTTTCGACTAACCGGGTAAAGCACCCGCCGGACCAGCCGCTCAGCCATCCGCCTGACCACCTGCCGCTGAGACTCCGATAGGGTGTCCAGTTGAGCCAGAGCCCAAGCCGACTCTTGCTCGGCCAACTCATGGCTGAGCCGATGCAACTCCGCGAGCCGGGGAGCGGCTACTTGGCCCCGGAGACTCAGACCCAGCCGAATCAGCTCGTCTTCGATGACCGCTTCGGCCTCTGCCAGCGCCGCGGACGGAGTGCC
>JAICPP010000308.1 GCA_025929805.1 Gemmatimonadales bacterium
CTGGACGAGCAGTAAAGACGCCAACCACAAAGAGAGAAGGTAAAGAAGTGACCGTCCAACGCATTGAAACCGAGTTCGCCGGACGCCCTCTGGTTCTGGAGACGGGCCACTTCGCCCGGCAGGGTGCTGGCTCCGCCCTCGTCCGCTTCGGCGACACGATGGTGCTGGCCGCGGTGACTGTATCGCCCAACGTATCGTCGCTCCCGTTCTTCCCCCTCACCGTTGAATACCGCGAGAAGACCTATGCCGCCGGGAAGATCCCGGGCGGATTTCTCAAGCGGGAAGGCCGTCCCTCCGACAAGGAAATTCTGGCCAGCCGGCTGATTGACCGGTCCATCCGCCCGCTGTTTCCCGAAGGCTTCAAAAACGAAGTCCAGGTATTCGTCACGGTGCTGTCGGCTGATCAGGAGAACGATGCCGATATCCTGGGGGTGATCGCCGCGTCGGCCGCCCTGAGTCTCTCGGGTGTTCCCTGGAATGGTCCCCTGGGCGGCGTCCGGGTGGGACGAGTGGAAGGCAACTGGATTCTGAATCCAACCTTCCAGCAGCTTGAGTTTTCGACTATCGATCTGGTGGTGAGCGGGTCGGCCGAGTCGATCGTTATGGTCGAGGGCGGCTCGCTCGAAGTCTCCGAAGGCGAGATGCTGGAGGCCCTCAAAGTGGCTCAGCGGGGCATCCGGGATGTCATCAAGATCGAGCAGCAGCTCATCACCAAGGCCGGCTCCGCCGCCAAGATCCAGTGGACCAAGCCCCAGGTGGACCAGACGCTCGTGAGTCGCGTGCGCGAGGCCGCCGAGTCCCAGATGGCTCAGGCCATCAACGCCAAGGACAAGGCCGGCCGTTCCACCGCCGTGAAGGCGGTCAAGGAACAGGTGTTCGAGCAGCTTGCCCCCGAGTTCGCCGAGCAGGCCCGGGAAGTCGGCACCGAGCTGGATGAGATCGAGTACCGGGTCATGCGTTCGCAGGTACTGGAGCGCGGCGAGCGGGTCGACGGGCGGGATCTGGACACCATCCGGCCGATCTCCATTGAAACCGGGGTGCTTCCCCGCACCCATGGCTCGGCGCTATTCACCCGCGGGCAGACCCAGGCGCTGGTTTCGGTGACTCTGGGCACCACGGACGACGAGCAACGGATCGACAGCATCGACGTGCCGGGAGAGACGACCAAGTCGTTCATGCTGCATTACAACTTCCCGCCTTACGCCACGGGCGAAGTGAAGATGATGCGGGGCACCAGCCGAAGGGAGATCGGGCACGGCGCACTGGCCGAGCGCGCGTTGCAGCCGCTGCTGCCACGTTACGAGGATTTCCCCTACACCTTGCGGGTGGTCTCGGAAATCCTGGAGTCCAATGGCTCCTCCTCGATGGCAACGGTGTGCGGCGGCTCGCTCTCGCTCATGGATGCGGGTGTGCCGATGAAGGCGGCCTGTGCCGGCGTGGCCATGGGACTGATCAAGGAGCGAGACAAGGTAGCCATCCTCACCGACATCCTGGGCTCCGAGGATCATCTCGGCGACATGGACTTCAAGGTCGCGGGCACCGACAAGGGGATTACCTCGATTCAGATGGACATCAAGATCGAGGGGCTGGACCTCAAGATCATGGAAGAGGCGCTGGAGAAGGCACGCCGGGGTCGACTCCACATTCTGAAGGAGATGGCCAAAGCACTGCCCGGTCCGCGCACCGAGCTCTCGAAGTACGCTCCGCGCATCTTCACGATGCAGATCAAACCAGACAAGATTGGCGACGTCATCGGACCGAAGGGAAAGACGATTCGTGGCATCCAGGATGCCACCGGTGCGAAGATCAGCATCGAAGACACCGGGGTCGTCACGATCTCGGCCGTGGGCGGAGAGGCCGGGGAGAAGGCGCGAGCCATGGTCGCGGCGATCACCACCGAGCCCGAGGTCGGCCGGACCTATGAAGGCCCGGTCAAGAGCACGACCGCGTTCGGAGCGTTCGTTGAGATCCTTCCCGGCGTAGAGGGCCTGCTCCACATCAGCGAGCTGCAGCATGGACGCACCGAGAAGACGGAGGACGTGGTGAAGAAGGGAGATATCGTCCAGGTGAAGCTGCTAGAGGTGGATGACCGCGGCCGCATGAAGCTTTCCCGGAAGGCGCTGCTGCCCAGGGACTGACCCTTCGTGGAAACAGCGGAACTGGACGAAGGGCTCTACAGGACCACTGCGCCCAACGGGTTGGTGGTCCTGAGTGAGAAGTTGTCGGGCGTGCGCTCGGCAGCTGTGGGTATCTACGTGCGCACTGCCAGTGCGCACGAGCCGCCCAGCCAGTTGGGCATCTCCCATCTTCTGGAACACATGGTATTCAAGGGCACCGAGCGACGAACCGCCCGGCAGCTCGCGCTCGAGCTGGAGGTCCGGGGTGGCGGTCTCGATGCTTTCACCGGCCGCGACTATACGAGCTATCAGGCCCACGTACTCGACGCAGACCTGCCATTGGCCGTGGAGATCCTC
>JAICPP010000077.1 GCA_025929805.1 Gemmatimonadales bacterium
CTGGAGCCCTACTACAGCGAGGCTGAGCACCTCTATCAGGTCCACGGAGAACGCGGCCAAGACCCAACCGAGCCTCCGGCGAGCGCGGCGTACCGATACCCGGCGGTCAGTCACGAACCCAGGATTCAGCAGCTGAGCGAGGACTTTGCCCGCCTGGGCTACCAGCCGTTCCATACACCACTGGGCATCATGCTGGACGAGCGGAACCGGGCTCGGAGCCGGTGCATTCGCTGCGGTACGTGCGACGGCCATCCCTGTCTCGTCAACGCCAAGGCCGATGCCCAGGTGGTCTGCGTGGATCCCGCGCTGGAGCACGACAATGTCACGCTGCTGACCAACGCCCATGTCTCCCGATTGGAGACCAGCGCATCGGGACGCGAGGTGACCCGGGTTCTGGTGGACCAAGACGGGCAACCGGAGAGCTACAGCGCCGACATCGTGGTGGTGTCCTGCGGCGCGATCAATTCGGCGGCACTGCTACTGCGCTCGGTCAGCGACCAGCATCCCCGCGGCCTGGCCAACGGCTCCGACGTGGTTGGGCGCCATTACATGGGGCACATCAACTCTGTACTGATGGCTCTCTCCCGCTGCCCCAACCCGACCGTGTTTCAGAAGAGTCTGGCTCTGAATGACTTTTATTTCGGCGCTCCGGAATGGCCCTATCCCATGGGACACATCTCCTTTGTCGGCAAGCTCGATGGAATAACCCTGTCGGCCGGCGCACCGGCGATTGCCCCGGGCTGGACGCTCGAGCTGATGGGCAAGCACTCACTCGACTTCTGGCTCACGTCGGAGGACCTGCCCCATCCGGAGAACCGGGTTACGCTGGATCGAGATGGCAGGATCGTTCTCTCCTATACGCCCAACAACGGGGAAGGACATAGGCGGCTCATCGCCAAGCTGGAGAGCATGATGCAGCAGCAGTCCAAGTGCGCTCTCCATGGTCGCGAATGCCATCAAGGACTCTTTTCTCGCAATCTCTTCGTTGGGCAACGGATTCCTCTTGCGGGAGTGGCTCACCAGAACGGCACAATCCGGTTCGGCTACGATCCCAAGACTTCTGCACTGGACCCGAACTGCAAAGCGCATGAGGTGGACAATCTCTATGTAGTGGATGGGAGCTTCTTCCCTTCGAGCGGCGCGGTGAACCCGGCGCTCACTATCATGGCAAATGCGCTCCGGGTAGGGGACCACATACTCGAGCGAATGGGGGCACGAAAGGGTGCAGCGGCGTCTGCAAAAACCGGCGCGGTGGCGGGAGCCACCGTATGACGTCGCACCACCTCATTCCGAGCGCAGCGAGGGACCTGGGCCGCCGGCTTCCGGAGTGCTCGGGTAGGATCTTTTGGTCGCTTAGCTCCCTCGGGATGAGGTGGGTAGTGGGGCTCGCGGTTTTCTTTGCCGCCGTCCCACTGTCAGCCCAGACCCTTCAACCCTGGAATGGTCGCGGCATTGCCGCGCCCAGGACGGCTCAGAGGGATCCGGTCCAGGTATCCGCAGTAGCGCGGCGGTCTGCTGGCGTCCAGGCCGTCTCCATGGTGGGCTTTACCGTATCGGACATGAACCAGTCAGTCGACTTCTACACCAATGTGCTCGACTTCGAGAAGCTCTCCGATGACGAGGTGCTCGGGCCGGCGTACGAGGAGCTGCACGGCGTCTTCGGGGCCCGGCTCCGCGTGGTGCGGCTTCGGTTGGGTGACGAGTACCTCCAATTGACCGAGTACCTGGTCCCCAAGGGACGACCGGTGCCGGTCGACTCTCGCAGCAACGATCGCTGGTTCCAGCACGTGGCCATCATCGTAAAAGATATGGACCAGGCGTACGCCAGACTGCGCCGCTTTAAGGTGCAGCACGCGTCGACCGCACCGCAGCTCCTGCCCAAGACGATCCCCAACGCGGCGGGCATTCGCGCCTTCTACTTCAAGGATCCCGATGGCCACCCGCTCGAAGTGCTGCAGTTTCCGTCCGATAAAGGCGACCCCAAATGGCACCGGCCGAGCAACCGGTTATTCCTGGGCATCGACCATACCGCGATCGTCGTTCGAAACACGACGGCCAGTCTGGCATTCTATCGCGACCTGCTGGGACTCCGAGTCGCCGGCGAGAGCATAAACTTCGGCGCCGAGCAGGAGCATCTGAATAACGTGCAGGGCGCTCGGCTCCACATCACTGCGCTCCGGGCCTCCCGCGGCCCTGGAATCGAGTTCTTGGAGTATCTCGCGCCCACCGACGGCCGACGTTATCCGGCCAATGCACGCCCGAACGATCTGGTGCACTGGCAGACCACCCTCCTGGTCCCCGATGCCGCGGGAGCAGCGGCGGTGGTGCGCCGGGGCAGGTTCCAGCTACTGTCGCCGAACCCGGTGGAGCTGCCTGACACCACACTCGGATACAAAGCAGGAGTTCTGGTGAGGGATCCGGATGGCCATGTGGTTCAACTGGTAGAATCTTGAGGAACAATCAATGCCGACCATAACTCAATCAGCGGCAAAGACTCAGACGTCCAAATCCAAAAAGGGCACGACCGATCAGGCGACCATGAAAGCCATCGCGGTCTATCCCGGAAAGCCCGACACCATGCACTTGCGTGACGTCCCCACGCCGTCGCCGGAGGATATCCCCGGCGGCAGGGGCGTGCTGGTCAAGGTGCTGCGGGTCGGGGTGGACGGCACCGACAAGGAGATCAATGCCGCCGAGTACGGAGCCGCTCCTCCAGGCGACGACTATCTCATTACCGGCCACGAGAGTTTCGGCCGCGTCGTGTCGGTCGGCCCCAACGTGACCGAGCTCGCCATCGGCGACTATGTCGTGGCCACTGTGCGGCGCCCCGGCTCGAGCATCTACGACCAGATCGGCACCTACGACATGACGACGGACGACATGTACTACGAGCGGGGCATCAATCTCCGCCATGGCTATCTGGCCGAGTACTATGCCGATGATCCGGAATACATCGTCAAGGTTCCGCCGGGCCTCAAGGACGTCGCGGTGCTGCTGGAGCCGACTACGGTGGTGGAGAAGGGCATTGCGCAGGCCTATGAGATTCAGCGGCGGCTCCGTGTCTGGCGTCCCCGCAAGGCCGCCGTGATGGGCGCTGGAACGATCGGACTCTTGGCCGCGCTGGTGTTGCGGCTCCGCGGTCTCGACGTGACGGTGTTCGGGCGCACCGCCGCACCCTATCTCAACTCTGATCTGATTGAGGAGCTTGGCGCTCGGTACGAGTCGACCGTCACCTCGCCAATCCTGGGGGAGAGCTGCCGCCGCTACGGGCCCTTCGATCTAATCTTCGAAGCGACCGGGGCGTCATCGGTCGTATTCGAGAGCATGCGAGCCCTGGCCAAAAACGGCGTGCTGGTCCTCTCCAGCGTCACCGGGGGTGACCGGACGATCGAGGTACCGGCCGACCGGATCAACCTGGAGTTTGTCCTGGGTAACAAGGTCATGGTGGGCACGGTAAACGCCAACCGGGAGTACTTCGAGTTGGGGGTCAAGGACATGACCCATGCCGAATCGCAATACCCCGGCTGGCTGAAGCGACTGCTCACCCACCCGGTAAAGGGACTGGAGAACTGGAAGCTGCTACTGGATACGCTGACCTCGGCCAAGGGAGCCATCAAGGTCTATTGCGAGGTGGCAACATGACTGTGCGAGCGCAGGTGATGGGAAGCGCGACCGGCATACGCCGGCTCGAGCTGGAGGCATTGGGCATTAGAGTACTTCGCTATTCGCTGGTGGGCATCCTGCTGTATTTCGGTCTTTTCAAGTTCACGCCTACTGAGGCGCGGGCCATCCAGCCGTTAGTGGAGCACAGTCCCTTGATGTCCTGGATGTATGCCGTCCTCGGAGTGGACGCCGTTTCCCGGCTTATTGGAGCGACCGAGCTCGCCATAGCTGGCTTGATCCTGGCGCGGCCATGGTCGCCCTCGCTCAGCGCGGTCGGGTGTCTCGCCGCGAGCGGGATGTTCCTAACGACGCTGAGTTTCCTGCTGACCACGCCAGGCATGTTGCAGTGGGTGGACGGCTTCCCAGCACCGAGCGCGGCCGCCGCCTTCCTGCTCAAGGATGTTTTCCTGCTCGGTGCTGCGCTCGCTACTGCGGGCGAAGCGCTGCGAAGGCGGTAAGGCGAGGTGACGCCTCGAAGATCTGGCGTGCCCATGCGGCGGGGGACATCTTGTCTCCATGATCATCATTCGCCATCGGGAGACTGGCGTGCCGCTGCTCGAAGTAGAGGCCGACACCCTGGCCGGCGCTGACCTGGAAGGTGCGATGCTGTTGGGTGCCGATCTCAGGGGCGCCGATCTGCGCGGCGCGCACTTGCGCATCGTGGACCTCTGTCAGGCGGACTTGCGCGGAGCGAAGCTCGATGGCGCCGATCTGCGCGACGCCGACGTCACGCTCGCCAACCTCGTAGAGGCCAGCTTTCGGCAGGCCGATGTCACCTATGCCCGCTTCCAGGGGATCAACATGGGTGCGGGAGCTCCGGCCAATACCGACTTTACCGGTGCCGATTTGACACGCGCATACCTCAACTTCTCGAATCTGGCCGGCTGCAGATTCGGTGACGCGGTGATGCATGGCGTGGATCTGACCCGGTGTGACCTGACTGGGGCAGCAATGGTGGGAGCCGACCTGACCGCCGCCAACCTCAGCAACTCCAACTTGGCCGACGCCGACCTGAGCTATGCAACGCTCGCGAGTGCGCTAATCAACGATTCAGACCTCCGGAGGGTCAGCCTCAGGCGCGCCGAGCTGGCCACCACCACATTCAGTGGGAACCAGCTGAGCCAAGCCGATTTCACCAGAGCCCATCTGTCCAAAACAGTATTTGCCCGTTGCCATGACCTGCACCATGCACGGGGCCTGGACACCCTGGAATACCTCAGCCCCTCCTGTATCGACCTGGAGACACTACGGGAATGCTTGGGAGGTTTGCCTGCAGAGTTTCTCGAGGGCATGGGCCTGGAGCCGCGCGATGCGGAAGCCTTGCGCGGGATGACCGCTCCGGCTCTCTAGCTCTGTCCTTCCTGCTCGGGGGGAAGCTGGGAAAGGATTTTCGATACCAGATCGGTCGGCGCGTCCAGCTGCCGGACTTTTCGCTTCACTCCCTGCAACACACTGGCCTCGAAGCTGAACTCGCGGGTGCACCAGGCGCAGATATCCAAGTGCTCCTGAATGATTCTCATCTCGTCCGGAGTAAGTCGGCGATCGAGGAAATCATCGAGGCGGCGGAACGCCTCTTCGCAATTGGTCCGATCCAGTCGCGTCATGCGTCTTCCTGATCCGCGGGTTGGCTCACGATTCCGTCCTCTTCCGCGATCTGCCAGAGAGCCTTTTGCAGCATCTTCCGGCCGCGGTGGAGCCGCGATCTCACAGTCCCAACCGGACACTCCAGCACCCCGGCGATCTCCTCGTAGCTCAGGTCTTCCATGAAATAGAGGGTGGAGACAACCCGGTATTCTTCAGGCAATCGGTTGATGGCGCCGACGATCCGCTCGGTACCCAATTTCTCGAGGAGCAGGGATGCGGGATCGGGCCCCTGAGTAGGGAAGCCGGCCTGACCTGAGCGGGCGTACAGGTAGAGATCCGGCGTATCGTCCAAATCAGAGGTTACCGGGCGACTCTTTTCCCGGCGCCGCCTGGAGTAGTAGCAGTTAATCAGAATTTTGAAGAACCATGCCCGAAAGTTCGTTCCCGACATGAAGGAATCGAATCCCCGGTGGGCCAACAACGCGGCATCCTGCACCAGATCTTCGGCATCGGCCTGGTTTCGGGTCAGCCGCATGGCAATGCCGTAGGCCGCGTGAGCCACACTGGTGAAGAGTGACTCGAACGTGACCGGCGGCGTCCGTACGAAGTCGGACGATAGGCTACCGGTTTTTTGCACGTGCGACAACGGCGTCACGACGCTCCGGTGCTAGGGAGAGTTCTGCTCTGGGTGAAGACGGGTCCTACTATGCTGTGACGGTGCGCGCGCCTTGGCAAGGTGGCCGTCCGGCTACAATATGGGTTCTTCATGATTCTCATCCGTCACAAGGTCACCGGCGAGCCGCTGCTCGAAGTGCAGGGGGATTCCCTGGCGGGCGCGACGCTGGGACGTGCTGTCCTGCTCTACGCCGATCTCCAGCAGGCGGATCTCCGGGGTGTACCTTGGAGGAGCCGACCTGTCGCATGCGCACCTCTCCAAAACTGTCATCGCCCGTTGCCGGGATCTGCACCAGTCCATCGGGCTCGATCAGGTGGACTACCTGAGTCCATCGTCGATCGACATCGAAACCCTGCGCTACTGCATACCCCACCTGGGACCGGATTTCCTGAGTAGTCTCGGCCTGGAGGCGACTGAGGTCGAAGAGCTGCGCTCACTCTTTTCCGTACAAGAAGCCCCGCACTAAGGCTTCTTCGGTTCGGGAGTCGGCGGGAGCTGCGACAGAATTCTGCTGACCAGCTCGGCAGGTGCGGCGAGCTGCCGAAGCTTCTGCTTTACGCCAATCAGGACACTGGCCTCGAATGCGAACTCGCGGGTGCACGCCTCGCACACTCGCAGGTGGTCCTCGACCAGCCGGGTTTCCTCCGGTCCCAACCGCCGATCGAGAAAGTGATCCAGTCGGCGAAATGCCTCTTCGCAAGTCCTACGATTCAGTTCATTCATCAGTCCGCCGTCGACGGTCCAGGAGCCTCGAGACAAGTACACAAAGCCGAGACGTCAGACCTGGGCGATCGCGGCAACAGCAGTTCGCAGGTGGTACCACCCCTAAAGCCGGCGCGACTCGATATTACCGCATCCGGGACAGGCGTGGGTTTCCTGGAGCAATCCGCCCAAGGCCACATCCACCCGGCCAGCCTCGGCGGCATTCTCGGGATGTACCAGCTTCTCCGCGTGGAGGTTCATCTCGGTACCGCACTTGGGACAGCGCAACCTGGCCATGCCGTCATAGTCCTTATCAGTTGAGCGTGATGTTCTCGCGGCCGTATCGCAGTGTCTTCGCCATCCAGATCAACTCGCCGAGGAACTTGTCCGTCCGCCGGATAAACGCGTCGTCCAGGAGTCTTCCCCCCTCATCAAAGACCTTGGCAACGCTGCCTACGTTGACGTCCCAGAAGATCGTCACCAGCCCCAGCTCCCGCAGGACCGGGAGGGACGTTTCGATGACCCGGGTGCCGCCAAAAGGACCCGCAGACACGGCCACAATGCCAGCCGCCTTATGAATGTATTCCTTGAGGCAGCTATCGAGCACGTGTTTCAGAAGGCCCGGCATAGCGTGGTTGTATTCAGGCGCGACGATCACGATGGCATCGGCTCGAGCCATGCTTTCAGCAAAAGTGGGATCTCCAGTTCCTTGACCACTGTCGTCGAAATGGTGCTGGAGCGATCCAATATCGATAAGCTCTGTGCTCACGCTGGCACGTTTCTCCAGCTCCCGGTGCACGAATCGCGCGGCGTGAGCGCTCATCCGCCCTTTGCGGTTGGTCCCCAAAATCACCGGAATGCTAAGCGGTCGGCTCTCAGCCACACGATCTCCTCGGCTCAGGTATGGGTGTAATGCAAGACAAAGTAGGGAAGTTCCCCAAATGTCCTGAACGGATAGAGCATGGAAGCCACTTTGGAACCCGCATCGCTCTCCTGGCGTTTTATGCCGGTGTGTAGGTCATGAAATCCCAGTCACATGGAGGCTTGCTTGAGCACCGCCGACGCCTTTGCGGCCGAGAGAGAGAAGTGGCGTAACTTCCCCCGGGTTCGACCAACTGGCATCGTTCCTCCGGGACCGGGGCAGGAATCGGTGTGGGACTATCCCCGCCCGCCCAGGGTCGAATCAGTGTCCCGCCGGGTCAGAGTGGAGTTCGCCGGCCGGGTGCTCGCTGAGACCACCAGCGCCATCCGTATCTGCGAGACCTCGAGCCCACCCGTCTACTACGTTCCTCCCGCGGACGTCGATCTCACGGCGATGATACCCAGCGAGCGGACCAGCTTCTGTGAGTGGAAGGGCGTGGCCCGATACTGGACGGTGCGGAGCAACGGTCGCCTAGCTAGGGATGCCGCCTGGAGCTACCCCGAACCGGACGCCGGCTACGAGTCCATTCGCGACTACCTAGCCTTCTATCCCCGCCGCATGGACGCGTGCTATGTGGGCACCGACCGCGTTTCCCCACAACCTGGCTTCTACTATGGAGGCTGGGTGACTCCAGAACTGGTCGGGCCCTTCAAAGGCGTACCGGGCTCGGAAGCATGGTGACCCGGCGCTTCAACGAGGGATTGGCCTGGCTGCACGCGCGGGTTGGCCGTCGGATTCCGGTCGAGCTCACCCCTGAAAGTCATCGCAGCAGGACGAACTCGCACGCCAAAGCGAATGCGGCTCTCCTACCGACGGTATACCTTCCCGCCGTACCAGGCGCCCACAGCTTCAGCCTGCTCAGCCACGCCGCCTGACCTTAGGTCTAATCGAATTCTAGTGGCGGGGCTCCAGGTGCATGTTTGCGGAGCTCGCTGCCTCGCAACCAACTCCGTTCATGAAGGATTCTGGGTCACTCAAGGAGAGGCGGAATGCAGGGATTTTCGTGGTGCGGCGACAGGAATCATCGAGACGGCGACTGTACCCCCACCGCTGGTCGTATCCCCGGAATGTTGACCCGAATCCGGTAGAGCCCGGTGCTTGCCGTGAGGTACAGTGTCTTTCCATCGGTGCCGCCGAAGGCGAAGTTGGCGTCGTGCTCCGGGGGAACGATCCGTCCCAGCGCCTTGCCAGCGGGTGAAAGGATCCACACGCCCCCCGGAGCCGACACGTACACGTGGCCTTCCAGATCGACCTTGATGCCATCCAGCGCCACTGGTTCCGCTTCGGTAGTGAAGTCGTAGAAGACCTTGCCATTCTGCAGGGTTCCGGCCGCAGTGACCTCATACCGCATCAGCACCTTGCGGGCGAGATCCCAGTTGCCGACGTACAGGTACTTCTCGTCGGGAGAAAAGGCGATTCCATTGGGTCCGCTGAGGTCCCTGGTCAGCAGTCTGATCTGACCGTTCTTCACCATATACACACCGCTGAATGGAAGCTCCTGGGCTGGATCATCGAATACCTTTGGCAGACCGAAAGGTGGGTCGGTGAAGTACAGCGTGCCGTCCGATCGGTATACCAGATCGTTTGGGCTGTTCAGTCTCCTCCCGGCATAGCGATCGGCCAGCACGGTGATCTTCCCGGTGCCCTCCAGTCGGGTTACCCGGCGGTTGCCATGCTCGTTGATGGTCAAGCGCCCCTCGCGATCGAGGGTCAAGCCATTGGAGCCTGGCTGGTGATAGCGGCCGATATCGAAACCGCTGTACCCACTCTTGGTCCGGAACACCGAGACGGCGCCGTCAGGTGACCAGCGATAAATCGTGTTGGCGTTGGGATCGCTGAACAGGAGGTAGCCGTCCGGATGCCACACGGGGCCTTCGGTGAACTGGAATCCTCCAGCCAGCTTTTCCAGTCGAGCACCTCTCGACACGATCCGGTCCAGCGCCGGATCCAGCCGGATCACGGTGGCGTTCGCGGATTGCGGGGCAGCCACCATGCCCTGAGGAAAGAAATCGAGTGTGGCGGAGCGGACCCAAATAAAGTTGACGGGAGGATTGGAGATCGGGCCATTCGCCCCAAAAATGGCGAGCTGAATCTGCTGCCCGGGACGGGCGTCATGGGTGAGGATGACACGGTTCGGGGCATTGAACCCCTTGATCAGCTGTCCACCGGTTTGACCTAGCATCACGGGAAGCTGTCCATCCACCCAGATCTCGGCATAGTCATCGATTACCAACTCGAGCACTATGGTGGACCCGGTTACATCGAAGTCACCGACCCGGGGTGGCAGCGTGATGCGGGTCCGATACCAGCCGAACGCCAGCCTGCCATGCGACCGCCGGCTCTCCAGCGAGGCAGGCTCGATGATCTCCCAGGAGGAATCATCGAAATCGGCCGGCCCGGCGTGAGGTGTTATGTCATGGGTACGATTGGGCGCGCCGGTTGGGCGGAGATCGGGGCCCGGCTCACGATGATCGGTCTCCACTATTCTGACGTCGCCATAGCGCCACTCGGCCCGCACTAGCGCCGCACCCTCGCTGGTGCGGAGATCCACGACCGCGCTCGGGAGCAGAGTGGGCAGATCGACGGTGGCCTGTGAGAACCCGGGGCAGGGCATGAGGCCCACGGAAACAACCATCCCGGCAGTACTGAGAAGAAGAGCTCTCATCGCGCAGCTCCCAACGTGGTCTGCCGGTTGGCCTGCCTCACCTTCACCACGTAATAGAGAAATGGCCTCTTCACTACTTTGAACCAGTGCGGGACGCCATTCGGGATCACCACGACGTCCCCCGCCACAAGCCGTCTGGAATTACCGCCTTCAATGGCAACGCCTCGCAGCTCTTCCGGCCCGATCGACCTCATGCCAACGGCCGTTCCCCCGGTCACCAACGTTGCGGCCCCTTGTAGGACATAGGCGATGTCGGTGTCGCGCGTGTGAATCTCAGCGATTCCTGCCGAGTCCCGGCGGCTCGCGTGGATCTTGTAGTCGGCGACTTCGATGAGTGGTTTTCCTTTGGAGAAAGCACTGGCCACTTCGTCATGACCAATCAGCGTAACGCGGGAGTCGTCAGCTTGAGCGCGGGCAATGTTGAACGGCAGCGCCAGTGCCAAGCCGAGTAGAATCATCAAGCGCATGGGAATGCTCCTGGTTAGCGAGTGGCACTGGTCTGGCCACGCAGCGCCGCGACACCCGCGGTGGCGATCACCGCGTCGCGTGCCGCGCTGGAGGCACCGCTCACTCCAATCGCCCCGACTACCTGACCCTCTACCACGATGGGCTCGCCGCCGTTGAGGGGTGCAGACCAGGCGTTCAAGAGTGGAGTGCGCCCGCCCACGATCGCATCCTCCAGGATCTTGGTCGGCTTCTGGAACAGGGCGGCAGTCCGGGCCTTCTCGGTGGAAATCGTAGCACCCATAGCGAAGGTGGGCTGGATCCGCTCGAGGTACACCAGGTTTCCACCATCGTCCACAACCGCGATCGAAGCGCCCTCGTTGCCCTTCTTTGCCTCAGCCGCTGCTGCGGCGGCTACGGTCTTGGCTCCCTCCAGCGTGATGACCTTCTTCGTCTGGGTGACCTGCGCCTGGGCCGGAACCGCAGCAGCCGAGGCGGCCAGAACAAGGAGCGACCACAAGGTGACTCTCATGACGGAGTACTCCTCTCCAGTTGGGATAGCAGATAGGTGTCGGCTCTAATGCAAGAGGACCGAGAATGGTTCCAAAGATGCCGTCGGGAGATGATGCAGCGAGGAGTCCTCCAGGCCGATGCAACTTTTCTTCGCGTGGTGGCGTTCACAAACCAGAACGACACCACGGGCAACCTGGAGGGAGCTATGCTCAGTTGCGATTACAATGGGTGGGCTGATGTTCCCGAGGAGGAAAGGGAGGGAATCGATGCCTTCGAATACACCTACTCTTTGTCGGTGCGGCCGCTGAGCGTCTTCCCACTAATCGAAGTACCACTCATCCCAGCGCGCTATTTTCCTCTGCCCGAGCGTCGTGCCGCCTAGTCCGAGCGTCTATTCAAGCCACGCCCCTCTGCTGCGCGAACCGTCAGATCGGTCCTTCATAGTGCGCTTCGCTGCTATCTGGGGCCATAGGCCCTACCGGCTTACCTTGTAAGCTTAGAGAGCCGAATGACCTCATCCAATTATTCCGGCCCGCGCCCACTGGTCAAACGATATCACGGACTGGTGCGGTTCACTCACTGGCTCAATGCCGTGTTTCTCGTCGGGATGATCGCGAGCGGGCTCCAGATCTACATGGCCTACCGCCATTTCGGCTTACGCGACAAGCCGCTGGGCTTACCCAACCCACTGGATGGCAAATCCATCCCGGAGTGGGCGCGGCTGGGTGGCTGGCTCGCCGGAGGTCTCAACTGGCACTTCGCCCTGGCCTGGCCGTTCGTCATCACTGGTCTGGTCTATGTCGGGTTTCTCCTGGTAACGGGCGAGTGGCGTTCGCTGGTCTTCCGCCGGAGGGACATCAGGCCTGCCATTCAGATGCAGCTCTATTACCTCCGGCTCCGCCGGGAGCACCCGCCCCAAGGCAAGCACAACGCACTCCAGAGAGCCGCCTATACCTTCATTGTCGTACTCGGCGCCATCGCCACCCTGAGCGGGTTTGCCATCTACAAGCCGGTTCAGCTCGGCTGGCTGACTGCTCTGTTTGGCGGCTACGAGCTCGCCCGATACTGGCACTTTGTTGCCGTCTGGGTCTTTCTGGGCTTCACCCTGTTGCACGTTACCCTGGTGTTCCTAGTCGATCCCGCGTCGCTTCGGGGTATGATCACGGGTTGGTACCGGGGGAGGTTTCCCAGCCATGACTGACCGGATGAGAGGTTTGAACCGTCGTGACTTCTTTCGGATCGGACTGGTGGCAGGTCCGGCCTCCTTGATGGCGTCCTGCGGCTGGGATGGCGGCACCGCGC
The DNA here is from genome assembly GCA_025929805.1 of Gemmatimonadales bacterium. Taxonomy (GTDB): domain Bacteria; phylum Gemmatimonadota; class Gemmatimonadetes; order Gemmatimonadales; family GWC2-71-9; genus CAVVWJ01. Next base: position 12,472 of record JAICPP010000077.1, read on the forward strand.
TGGAGCCCAAGCTGCGCGCTGTCAGCCGGGTCAATGACTGGGTGGGCGAGAAATTCCTGCAGTCCTCGTCGCGCCTGGCTCCGCAGTATCCGGTCTCTAGCCGCACACCAGAGGAAAACTTTCCAGCCTACTCCATCACCTACAATCAGACTGGATCACTCCCTTACCCGCCTGACCCTGCGAGATGGGCACTGCAGGTGGGAGGAATGGTACGTAAGCCCGCGGCTTTGTCCCGCCGAATGATCGAGTCGCTGCCCCGGGTGACCTACACGGTAAAGCACCACTGTGTGGAAGGATGGACCGCCGTCGCCACCTGGACCGGCGTGCCCGTCTCGGCAATCAGTGCCCTAGTCGAGCCCACTGCCGAGGCGAAGTATCTGCGGTTCGACTCTTTCGACAGCAAGTACTACAATGGCTGGGATCTGAAGAGTGCCATGCACCCCCAGACGATCCTGGCCTACGCCTACAATGATCGCCCGCTC
>JAICPP010000212.1 GCA_025929805.1 Gemmatimonadales bacterium
CCGGTCGAAGCGTCGCATAAGCGTACCCACCATGAGATTGCGGAACACTCCAAGCTTCACGCCAAGCGTGCTGGGTCGCTGTACCAGATGGAGCAAGCCCCAGACGGGCGGGCGCGACTTCGCCAGCCGTGCAGCATCGACCACCGCCTGACCTCGCTCCACAGTAGGGAGGTTGGCGATGATGCACGCCGGCTGGATTCGATCGATGAGTTCGGCCAGCTCTCGGGCCGGCCTGCGGCGAAACAGGGGATGAAGATTGCTGATCGTGCCGGGATACAGGCGTGTCTGGGACGGGTGGACCGTGGTGCCACCGGTACCGCCCGAGGTGCAGAGCGCCGCAATGGCAGGCTTCCTCAGGCTGCGATCACTCAAGGCGAGGTGGACCTCGCAGCGCAAAGCCAAGGCGCGGCAGAGCTCGACGAAGGACAGCTCGGCACCGCCCAGATCGACTTCGTCGATGACCAGCAGAAGGCGCAGAGTCACGCGGTGACTCTAGTCACCCAGAATGTAGATCGTAAGTATGTGGTAGCGGGAACTACGGTCAGTTGGCTCCGCGCATGTAGACCACGGCGGGAACGGTCTTGAGGAGGATGCCCAGGTCTTTCCAGATGGTCCACTCCCGGATGTAGTCGGTCTCCAGCCGAATGATCTCTTCGAAGTCGGTGATCAGGTTGCGGCCGCTGACCTGCCAGGGCCCCGTCATTCCCGGCTTCACATCGAAGCGGGTGTAATGGTGCTCCTCGTAGAAGTCGACTTCGGCAGGGAGCGGCGGCCGGGGCCCCACGAGGGACATTTCTCCCGTCAGCACATCCCATAGCTGGGGCAGCTCGTCGAGGCTGGTCCTCCGAAGGAACGCTCCCAGGGCGGTGACTCGGGGGTCGTCCTTGACCTTGAAAAGCCGCAGATCGCTGTACAGGCTCTTGGGTGCGAGGTCGAGCATTTTGGCCTCGGCATCGTGCACCATACTGCGGAACTTCGTGATCTTGAAAAGCCTCCCTCCCAAGCCGACGCGGGTTTGACGGAAGAAGATCGGTCCGGGAGACGAGATGTAGATGGCCAGGGCAATCAGCGCGAAGAGCGGGCTCAATAACATCATGCCCAGCCCGGACAAGGCAACGTCCAGCGACCGCTTGATCAGCAGTTGGCGTCCCCTGAGGCCTGGTCTATTGAGGGCCACCAGCGGCGCCCCGCGGCTCCACACCATTCGCGATTCGACACCACCGACCGCGAACGCCCGGGGCAGCGCGTACAGTTGACACCCCGCCGCTCCGGCGGCATCGATGACCAGAGCCAGCTCCTCATCGTCCAGCGGACCGCTCAATACCACCGTGTCCGCCTTGTAGCGCTTCAAAGTCTGACACAACCGGGTGAACCCCCCTTGCCCGGCGCGCCGGCCGAACTCGTCGGGGTCCAGGATTCCCCCGATCGCAAACGAGCGAGCGTCGGACAGGGTCGGGTGCTCCAGCGCGCGCCGGGTATGATCCGGCCGGCCCACCAGGAGGGCCCGTGCCGCGCCCGGCCCGATGGGCCAGAAGACCCGAACAGCGTGATCGATCAAGTGGCGCTCAATGATCAGGGTAAGCCCGATCAGCCCGGCGAGGAGGATGAATCCGGGAAGGACGAGCGGAGAGAAGTGATTCCAGAGGTGGCTCCAGAAGGGGAGCGCCAGGCCTAAGGTGGCACCCGCCACCAAGCGCCCAGCATCGCGACGGCGATCGCTCGCCCCGTACGTGTCCAGGGCGATCAGGCCCAGCAACACCGCAGGCAGGAGTTGAACCAGGGGGAGTGCACCCTGGGGAACGATCTCATTGATCAGAGCGCTGGCACCCGACCCCAGCCAGTTAAGGTCTCGGACACCCCGCAAAAGGACCCGCAATAGAAGGAGGGCCGCAGCGTCACCTGCCAGGAGTACGGAGACCCGGACGGCGGCACGCACCAAGTGCCGGCGCATGATCTGGGGGGCGCGCTGGGTCAGAGCGAGCCGGGCCGGGGCTGTTTTGATCCGCTGAGTTTCGGTGGGAACCGCGCTGGGGCTTACGGCGAGCTCTGTCGCCGCGGACGAGCTGGAGAAGCGAGGCTCGAGCGAAGGCTGGCCTACCGCAGACATGGATCCAATCGCAACATGAGCTCCAATCAACTTCCAAACGGCCTCACGCTAAACTCATGGAGGCCAGTATCTTTGATCAAATGCGCGCCCGCCTGAAGCAAGTCATGCGCCACGCCCTTTAGGCCCCGGCGAACATAGCTAAAACGAAGTGAGCCGCAAGCCTAGCAATTCGGATGAGTAGACCGCCCTGCGATCGAAAGCAAGGTCCGCGTACCAATCGTTGTCCTGCTACGGGTCAGAAAGACACAACGTTGCCATACTGATTTCGCATCCATTCTCGATATCTCCCATCCATAACCCCGCGCCACCATTTCTCCTGCTCCAGGTACCAGTTCAATGTTCTCTGGAGACCACTCTCGAAGCTCTCCGCCGTGCTGAACCCAGCCTCGTGCTCGATCTTGTGAGTGTTCATGGCGTAGCGCCGGTCGTGCCCGGCCCGGTCCGGGACGTAAGTGATCAGGGATGCGGCCCCCCGCCGGCCGGCAGGGCTCCGGGGGAATCTGCTGGCCAGGCCGGGATTTGACTCGAACGCTTCATCCAAGATTCTCGAGATCAGTTGGACCACATCGATATTGGTCTGCTCCGTCTGCCCGCCGACGTTGTAGGTTTGGCCTGTGTGCTCCGGGGCAAGGACCCGTTCGATGGCCTGGCAATGGTCCTCCACATAAAGCCAGTCCCGCACTTGCATGCCGTCTCCGTACAGCGGTATTGGCTGGCCCTCGAGGGCGCGAACGATGGTCAGCGGTATCAGCTTTTCGGGAAACTGGTAGGGGCCATAGTTGTTCGAGCAGTTTGTGATGCTGGCCGGCAGCCCGTAGGTCCGCTGGTAGGCCCGAACCAGATGATCGCTGGCCGCCTTACTGGCCGCGTAGGGTGAGCTGGGGCGATAGGGGCTCTCTTCGGTAAAAGCCGGATCAGCCAAATCGAGGGAGCCGTAGACTTCATCACTCGAAATGTGATGAAATCGGCAGGCGCTGCTCCCCCGACCTTCTTCCAGCCAAACCTGGCGAGCCGCCTTGAGCAGCTCGTGGGTGCCCAGAACATTGGTCTCCAGGAAGGGGTCGGGTCCCGCGATAGAACGGTCGACGTGGGACTCGGCAGCGAAGTGGACCACGATCGTGATGCCGCGGTCTCGTAATAAGCTTTCGGCCAGATGAGGCGTTCGGATGTCGCCCTGCACAAACGAGAGTCCGGGATTGGACCGCACCGGATCGAGACTGGCGAGATTACCCGCGTAAGTGAGGGCATCGAGCACCACCATGGCATCATCAGGGTGGCGGCGTAGCCAGTAATGAACGAAGTTGGCGCCAATGAAGCCGACTCCGCCGGTGACCAGCAGGTTAGCCACGAGCCAGTTCCCGGAGCATGCATCGAAGATTGACCCGCCAATGGGGCGCCGGTCCCCCCAAAGCTGCCCAGCCCGTAGTCTTGTCGAGCACGCTGAAGGACGGGCGCCGCGCCGAACGGGGCAGCTGGTCGGTTCGGATCGGGTGAATGGGTGCCGCATCGCTTAGCAACCCCGCAGCCAGTGCCTCCTCTTGAATCGCGACGGCGAAATCGTACCAGCTGGCAACCCCGGCGTCGGTCCAGTGCATCACCCCCTGCGTGCCTGGTCTCCGTGCGGCCCTCCAGCAGGCATGGGCCAGCTCGCGAGCCCAGGTTGGGGTGCCGACCTGATCGTACACGATGCTGACCGACTCTCCCTCGCGCATGCGCCGCAGCATGGTAGTCACGAAATTGCGACCCCCCGCAGCGTATAGCCATGCAGTTCGCACGATCAGCACAGCCCCGCCGGTACACTCCTGAACCAGCTGCTCGCCGGTGAGCTTGGTGCGGCCATAGACTCCCAGCGGCTTGGGTTCGTCATTCGGAGCATATGGGCGACTCTGTAAACCATCGAAGACGAAGTCAGTCGAGATGTGAATGACTCGAGCACCTACCTGGTGTGCCGCCTCAGCCACATTGCGGGCCCCTTCGGCGTTCACGACATGGGCCCGGCCGGCTTCATGTTCCGCGTCATCAACCGCCGTGTAGGCGGCGGTATTGATCAAGACAGTCGGGCGCACCCGATCCATCACTCCCCGAACCATTTTCGGATTGGTGATGTCGAGACGCTGAGAAGTACATGCTACCACCTCCCAACCCTTTGGGGTTGTCGCCTGCAGCTCCCTCCCAAGCTGCCCATCCGCTCCGGTGATAAGAGCCTTGTTGACCTGATCGGATCTCACGAATACGTCGGAGCATCAGCAAACCTGGGGGCTGACGCATCTTTGGCGGAGAGGATGGGAGAACAGTCCTGGCAGAGAGGCCAGTCTATGGCGAGGTCGGGGTCATCCCAGCGGATCGTTCTGTCGTGAGGCGCTGAATAGTACTCGGTGCACTTGTACAGCAGATCCGCAGACTGACTGAGGACGTAGAACCCGTGGGCGAACCCCGGCGGAATCCAAAGCTGGCAGTGTTCCTGAGCAGACAGGGTGGCACCCACCCAGCGGCCGAAGGTCGGGGAGGAGCGTCGGAGATCGACGGCCACATCGTATACCGTGCCCGATACCACGCGAACCAGTTTTCCCTGGGGACGCTCGAGCTGATAATGCAGCCCGCGAAGAGTGCCTTGGACTGAATGGCTGTGGTTGTCCTGAACGAAGCGAACCGGCAGGTCGAGAGAGCGGAGCCATTCCTCGCGCCAGCTCTCCAACAGGAACCCCCGGTTATCGGAGACAACTTCCGGTTCCAGCACGAGTACATCCGAAATCGCAGTCCTCATCACCTTCACCACCACGGCTACTCCTCTATGATTCGGCGGAGGTACCGGCCATACCCTGTCTTCTCGAGCTGGTGGGCCAGTCGTTCCACCTGCCCGGCATCGATGTAACCCATTCGGTATGCGATCTCCTCGGGGCAGGC
>JAICPP010000298.1 GCA_025929805.1 Gemmatimonadales bacterium
ATACCTGCGGAGGCAAGCGGGCGAGGAGTCTATTGTTATCTTACAAGCGCTCGGGGGCGTAGCTCAGTTGGTAGAGCAAGGGACTTTTAATCCCTAGGTCGTGGGTTCGAGTCCCACCGCCCTCACTCGCGTAAGATCATAGAGAGTTGTAACTCATTCCACGACGCGGCTGCCGGTCCCTTCGGATCCAAGTCGGCACCCTGGACCGACGGCATTATCTCACCCGAAGCAGCACCCACGCCCCAGGCTTGCGACTGCGCGCCACCACCTGTAGCCAGGATGGCGGAAGCTTCCCGCCCAGCTCGGCATACTGAGGCCGGCGCTCCCGTTCGACCGAGCCGTAGAAAATGTAAAGGCCTCGGTTCGATCCGCGGGACTGCGCGCTGTCCTTCAGCTCCGCGAGGCCAGGCAGCTCGGGAAGCGCTTCCGGTAAGGCGTCACTATAGAAAGCAACATGGGGCTTGATTGCGAGGACGACGGCGCCGGGCTTGATCTCGCGCCGCGCGAGGGGGACGACCTCAGACAGCTCCGTTTCACCGTGAAGAAGCAAATACGCGGCCTTCACCCCCGCTTGGCCGATTGCGAGCAGCAACATCAGTGACAGGAAGCCGAAGACAACGCGCCTAAGAGGGCGTGACCAGGGCGCGTCGGCGACCCTGCCGAACGCCTCGCCGATAGCCGCACCCAGCCAGGGCACCAGAAAGAGGTAGTACCTCGCCTCGAAGAACTTCAGGTTGACTAGCAGGACCTGAGAAATGGCCACGACCGCGAGGACCAGCAGGGGGGGACTGAAGTATGCTCCCATAAGGAAGACCAGCCCGGGCAGGATGGCATAGTAAAGCGGCATCTCGATGAGCTTGGTAATTCCGGTGGCCAGAAGCCGGTATAGATCGGAGGCGTACATCTTGGCCATGGCAGCCGGGTTGTGAAGCAGCACGTCGCGGAGACTCGTGAAGCGCTCGGCGACCTGCGCACGTGCCTCGTCCGAGTTGGTATGGACCCCCTCTGGGGTGAAGTAAGTGTTCGCCAGGTTGATGTAGGTGTTCCCCGGAAGCAGGTTCGACCCCGTCGTTTTGGCATAGATCAGCAGCAGGACCACCGGAACCACGATGCCGCCCAGGAGGGCCAGAACCGATCTCGACTTCGAGCTGGCCGGACCGGACCCGAGCAGCGGCATGATGAGCAGAAGCGGCAGCGAGATCGCGTTGGTGCGGGTGACCAGGCACAGCCCGATCAGGACCCCGCAGGCAATCCAAAGACGGATCGATCCGGAACCGTACGCCCTGATCGCCAGAAGACAGCTTGCCATGAAGCCGGCCAGGAAAAACACGTCCGAGGTCGCCAGGCCCCAATTAAAAAGGAAGACACCCGACCCGAGTAGGACCAACAACGCTCCGAAGCCGGCGGCCCGGCTGCACAGCTCTCGGAAAAGAAGAAAACTGGACAGCAAGACCACTATTCCCGAGATCCAGGAAATCAGGAGACCCGCCCTGAGCCAATCTCCGGTGAGCAGATGGGCCAGGCCGATGACCATGGAGTAGAGCGGTGGGTGAAATGCGCTCTCCATCGGTTGTCCCTGCAGGAACCGCTGTGCCTCAGGAACGAAGGCCCCTATGAAGTCCGTCTCGGTGCCGTATACGAAATAATGCCGGGCCGCGCCCAGCAGGAGGATGAAACCGCTCGCGGCTACGAGAAGTGCAAGGAGATACTGGCGGTCGGGACGTTCGCGAGTGAGGATTCGCATAAGGCTGTGGTCAAGGTTATAGAGCGAGCGGCGTTGGTTCCGGAGAGGTCCGCTACTGTAGGGATGCTGTCTGGAGCTGTCAAGCAAGATCCATCCCGCTGCAGTGCGTAGTCGCCGAACGCGCGTACAGTTTCTTCGCGACTGGGCCAGTGCCGGCGCCTCGCGAGTGAGCACCGGCCTGGCCTGGCTTATCAGGCAGTGGAAATCCAGGCCGTCGATCGATCTCGGTCGCGCTCCCCTCGGCAGCACGCCACATCCTGGTAAGCTCGAACAAAGCGGCGAGGGTTCGCTCGCGCTGCGAAGCTCATCAGCGTATCTCGAACCAGCGGAAATTCGGTCAACTTCCGGCTGAACGCCTCGCGAAACTCGCGCAGGCGGTCGTCATCCGCTCGGCCCGGGGCGGAGAAAGGCCGCTGCCACATCGATGCAGGCCATGCGCGAGGTAACCAGCATCAGCGATGTTGCGTGGGCCAGGCGGTCCAATGGACCCACCGGATGGGCTCGGCGGCGAAGGTCACCTCCGTTGGGGCCAGCTCGCAGGTGCCCACCCTGCTTCAGCCCATCGATGGTGTAGCCGTTGCGGTTCTAGCCGGGTGCATCGCGATAGGCCGGCACCAGGAACAATGCGATGCCTTCACCGCTCGGCTCTGCCCCTTCGTGACGGCCAGTCACCAGGAAGTAATCGGCGTTGATATTGGAGCAGAATAACTTCTGACCATGGAGCGTCCAGCGTTTGCTCTTATACCACAGCTTTGTTGCATGAGCGGGCCGGCTGAGCTCACTGAGAGCGAAGCGTCTCAGGCATTCGCACGACCACCAGCAGACCGGACGCGAAGGTGAGAAGAGCCACCGCGCCAATCGACCACGCCATACCGAACAGGTCCGCCAGAGCGCCGGCCAGGAGCGCTCCCACAGCATACCCGCTGTCCCGCCAGAGCCGGTAGACCCCGACCG
>JAICPP010000135.1 GCA_025929805.1 Gemmatimonadales bacterium
GAGATCATCCAGGGTGGCGAGCTGGTGCTGCGTCCGGACTACGCCGCGAGGCTGTAGCGGAGTGACAGCCTACTTACAGCAAGCGTCCTTTTTGCAAGAACCCCAAGCGGTCGACAAGATGATCATCTGTTGCTCACTCAGGCCGCCCCCTGGTGCTTCGCGTTTCTCGTAACCAGTAGTGTCAGAGCTCGCGGTATCGAAGATCCACTTTGCGATCGACATGCTCAGCTTTCCCTGACCCCGATGTTCCTTAATGGTGAGTTGCCAGGGCTTTGTGCGTTGGTCCCGCCCGCCTCGCAATGCCTTGGTCGAGATATAGAGCGAGCGACCAAGAGAGAGGGTGTCGTTCACGCGACGCACTTTATCAACTGCCCAGTACACGGTGTCGCCCGGGGCCAGGTTCAGTCTGGAATATCCTTCCTTTAGATCCCGGTTTATGAAACGCGCCACGATGCGACCAGGCCCAGTAGCGAGATCGTCGTGCGAGTTGTTGTGGCTTCTCCTCTCCGGTTGTACGAGGACCTGAGGACCCAATCGGCACCTGTCTGGGCAGCCGACGAGTAGACGCTGCTCATGACTCGCACCATCACGACGATCGAATTTCAGGTCGCCTAAGTAATCCAGGATGCTATCAGGTGCAACAACGTCAAATGGTGTAACGAAGTCAGGCTGGGGAACCCCGCGTGCGCAGGCAAACGCCAAAATGCTTACGCCACTTGCCAATACATAATTCCACTTCTGAACCGGCGACGAAGCCTTGCGGCCCATGGTGTCCTCCAGGGGGTGAGAGGATACTACTGTGCGATGGCAGCCATTCTTTGAACCGTGGGCTGAAGCTCGAGGTCTGCGCCGGACCAAGGCGCCTGAGTGGTGTATGCAACGTCCGCAACTTACCTCGCTATCTCCGCCATCCTCCTGACCATCTCCTGAAGTTCAGAATCTGACCTGGACCAGAGTGCCACGACGTGACCGGCCCAGCGCTTGGCCGTTGCACTATCGCCGGCGAGCGCTGCAAGCTCGGCTCTGAGAGCCATCCCCCTCACTAGCGTGGCGGCCTGAGGAAGTTGATCGAGCAGGTAGGTGCCCAACGCCGGCATCGCTTCCAGCGAGAGATCCAGAAGCCGGGTCGCCCCCGCCGTATCGCCGAGCTGAAGCAGCACCCAGGCTTCGTGGTAGGTTCCGTCGAACGCCACATCGCCCGGCCGTTCGTTTCGTCTCACCTCAGCCAGTTCCTCGAACAATTGCCGCACCTGGGGCGGTTTCTTCTGCGCCAGCCTCAGTTGCAGCTCAAGACGGTAATCGCCGTCGGGTCGAAGCGTGTGCATGGGCCGAACCCCACGCTCGGGAAATGCGAGCACGGACGGCGTGACCAGGAGAGCCTGCCGCACCCGCGAACGCTTGGTCGCCTCCACGTAGCTGGGGATCAGCCGTTCGATCCGTTGCTCGAGAGTGATAAGACTATCTTTGGGCGCGCCGAACGATGCGTACGCAAAGAGTCCCAGCGCCGCGTCGGTCAACGGTAGCGGCACGTTGACTTCTTCCCAGTCCGGGGTCATGAAGGTGAAGTCCAGCGCCGCCCGGCGTTGGAGTTTGGCCGCGAGGTGAACCCGACCGGTCAACGCCGCCAGGCCCCTCAACCGGCGCGCGTCCTCCAGCGATGGCTCGGGGTTGGCCCGGAGCACGGAATCCGCCAGGGCACGCGCCTCGGCCATATTCTCCAGTTTGACGAGGAAGCGGGTCTGGGTATTGGCCAGCCGGAGTGCTGTGGCCTTGTCATCGGCGAGCTCACGGGCTCGACGTATCTCGCTCACCGCGGTGTAATCCTTCGAGCGGCCAGCGGTCAACTCACCCAGTGTCTCCAATACCAACGCCAGGGTCTCGTGAGCATCGGCCCGGTTAGGGAACGCCTCCACCCAACCGGTGGCGATCTCTCGCATGATCTCTCGGTTGCGCGCGACCGCCGCCCCGATGGTCGCGGGAATGGCGCCTGGTTTGGCGGCCACCACCTCGGGGATACGACGAGGAATGAATTCCAGCGTGTCCTGGCTCATCGAGGGAAACGCGCCGAAACGAAGCGTGTCCGCAGCCAAGGCATAGCCCTGCCGGATCCGGTTGGATTCGGTATAAAGCAGTTCGGGCAGTCGGGTGAACGCCTCACCTCGAAACGCAAGGTGGACGGATGGCACGATCTGGAGAGCTCGGCGATACGCGATCACCGCCTCGTGATAGCTCCCCCGGAATCGCCAACCCGATGGGCTGTTAGGATCGCGGAGAACGATGGGGTCCTTGCCCTGGCAATCGCCCAGTCCGAACCAGGCGGCGAAGTCGAGTGAGTCTCGCGCGATGAGCTCCCGAAACTCATCGCACGCATCCTGGTGGCGCGACTCCGCCAGTGCCAGCAGCCCCTCGGCGAGACCGCGATCGCGTGCGGCTAGACTGTCGTCCGACGTCAGTGCGCCGACGGCAAACCGCTTCCACGCGTCAGTGTCCTCGCCCGACCAGGCAAGCACCTGGGCCATCCACAGGTGTGCCATGCCGTAGGTCGGGTCCAGCGCGAGCGCGTGCTGCAGCCTGACCTTGGCAGTGTCGAGCTCCCATCGCTGGATCGAGCGGTAGGCATCCTGGAAAGCATGCCACGCTGGGAGCGAGAGCTGCCCTCCCGATCGAGGCGGCGCCCCGACGGCTGCACCGCCTCCAACGAGTAGCGTGTCCGCCAGCTCCTGGAATCGCCGCTGCGCATCGCTCAGATCCGGCGCGATTCTCACCACATAGTTGCGGAGCGGCTGGGAGGATTCCGCCGGGTCGTACAGCAGGCCGCGAACGTACACCGTGTCGTTGAACTGCCACACCTCCCCCAGCACGACTCGGCCCGCCCTGCGTTCCCGCGCTATAGCCAAACCTTCGTCGATGCTCGAAAGGCCCCCGCGCCTGAGGCGCGCGTCAGTCACCCACAAGGGATCGACTGTCTGGACCCCACGCCAGCGCGCCAGTGCGTCATGCAGCAACGACTCGCATTGATCGCCGTTGAGAAGGAGCGGCGCCGACTCCGACCGGTGCCGGAACGGCAACACCATGTACAGTGACGCGTCGAGGGCAGGAGCGGCCTTGCGGTGAAACGCGGTTGCGGTCATTGCCCCTGCCAGTGTCAACGCGCCGATGAGCGCCCAGCCTGCGCGGGAGACATGCCGGTGCTTGCGCCGCGGCACTGTAGCCGTCGTCTCCGTCGGGCCTGAGGGCGTTCGATACCGCGGCAATGCAGCGGCAAACTCAGTGGCGCTGGCAAAGCGGTCGGCGGGCAGCTTATGCAAGGCCTTGATGACGGCCTGCTCCACGTCCGGCGGCACCTCAGGGCGCGTTGCCCGGAGTGGCGGCGGCGAGTCCTGAGCGTGTTGTGCCGCTACCGACTGCGCCGTGAGTCCGCCGAAGGGCGGCTGCCCCGCCAGCATCTCGTACACGACGCAGCCCAGGCTGTAGATGTCGGCTCGGCCATCCAGCCGGGTATGACCGGCGGCCTGCTCGGGGCTCATGTACAACGGAGTTCCCAGCGCCACATTGGGACCGGTCGTCCTGTTGTCCGTCACTGTCGCCGCCGCGCTAATGGCTCGGGCGATCCCGAAGTCGGCTACGATGGCGTGGCCCTCTTCCAGCAGGATGTTCTCCGGCTTGATGTCCCGGTGAACGATCCCCTTGCTGTGGGCATACGCGAGCGCCTTGGCCACCTCGCTCGCGATCTCGACCGCGTCATCCACCGGGAGCTGGACCTCCCGGGTCAGCCGGCTCCGCAATGACTCCCCCGCCACGTAGGGCATGACGTAGTAGAGGAAGCCGTCGGCCTCACCCGAATCGAAGACGGGAAGGATATGGGGATGGACGAACTGGGCCGCGATCTCGATCTCTCGCAGGAACCGGTCGGGCCCGAGCGCCTGGGTCAGCTCCGGCCGCAGCACCTTGAGGGCAACGCGCCGCCGGTGCTTGAGATCGTGAGCCAGATAGACCGTGGCCATGCCGCCGCGACCAAGCTCGCGCTCGATCGTGTACCGATCGGCTAGGGCGGCCTGGAGCCGCGGTGGATGGTCGGTCACAGTCGTGGGTTCGGAGGCGGAAGTTCCTCCTGGTGCTACTATATGGCACGGGCCCGATATCAGCCAGCCCAAGTGCAGGCACTGCAACCTTTCAGGCCTGACGCTCGTCTAATCCCCAGTTTCCCTCAAGGAGCACGCTTCCATGCTGGCGATAGCACGTCCCCCGATATGCTGGACCGTTCTCCCGGTCATCGGTGCCCTGATTGCGCTCCCCTCGGCCGCCTCGTCCCAACAGGTTGAGCGCTACACCGTGAGCGGTGACGAGATTGCCATCTACAATCTGGCCGGAGAGGCGCGCCTGGAGCCAGGCAGCGGCCAGGTGGGGGTGGAGATCACCCGCGGCGGCACCGACGCCCAGCGGATCAAAGTGGCCCAGGGCGAGATCAACGGACACCAGACCCTCAGGCTGATTTACCCGAGCGACAAGATCCACTACACGAGGCTCTCGGGTGGGTCATCCACTCAGCTTCGAGTGCGAGACGACGGCACCTTCTCCGACCGTGACGACGATGAGGAGCATCGTCGGGAGGAAGGCCGACGTATCACCATTGCGGGGAGCGGTGGAGGGCTTCAGGCCCACGCCGATCTCCGCATCACCGTTCCCCGGGGCAAGCAGGTCGGTTTGTACCTCGCGGTGGGCAAGGTGTCGGTGACCAATGTGGAAGGAGATCTCAGGCTGGATGTCGCGTCCGCCCCGGTCACCAGCGCGAATACGCGGGGTGAGCTCGACATCGACGTGGGCTCTGGGGCGGTGCAGGTCAACCAGTCCCGGGGCGATCTCTCGGTCGATACCGGATCCGGTAGTATTGGCCTAGCCGACGTGCGCGGCGAGCGGGTTTCGATCGAGACCGGCTCCGGCGAGGTGACCGCCACGGATATCCGAACCAGTCAGCTCTCGGTCGAGACCGGCTCCGGCGACATCCGGGTGAGCAACCTCATCGCACCCCAGGTGGCGTTGGAGACCGGGAGCGGAGCCGTCACGGCGGACGTAGGTGGAGAAGTCTGGAACGTGAACGTGGAGACCGGCTCGGGAGACGTGACCCTGCGCGTACCACCTACTCTCGGCGCCGAGGTGGACATCGAAACCTCGAGCGGCGACATCGAGACCGACTTCGAGATCGCGGTTACCCGCCACGCGCGGGACCATATGACCGGCCGGATCGGGGACGGGCGCGGCAAGATCGATATCGAGACTGGATCGGGGGCAATTAAGCTCGTCAAAGGGACGTGAGGAACGGGCAAGAAAGACCTCACGCTTTTCTTTCCCCGCCCGCCAGCGCCTCCACGTAGCTCGACCCTTGCGCCATCCGCTCGTAGATCATGCCGAGCGTTTCGGGCGCACCGGCGAGGAACCGGCACCGCTTATCGGCGCGGGACCGGCACTCCACCTCCATCACCGCAACCGACCCCTCGGAGACGCGCCCCAGGAAGTCCGCCAATAATCCGCAGCTCAGATGACAGGAAGGGAACTGTCCCTCGGGGGTGTCCAGCGCCTCAGCCCAATCGGCGGAGTCCAGCGCAAGCACTGCCGTACCAAGCGGCATAGTCTCCAGCTTCCCCCAGCCCTGCTCGCTGAAGAACTCCGACAGCACCTTGCCCAGGTACTGCATGTCCACGTCGGCTGGCCGGTCAATCTGATGCCGGTCCTTCAGCCAGGTCGCGAAGGCGCCGTATAGCTCCTCGCCCCCGGCAAAGCCGGCTTCCTGGAGATGAGTGGCGGCCTGAATCCCGGTGTCGCGCTCGAGCGAGGCCCGGAGTTGATGGATGACTCGTCGGCCCAATCTGAGTCCGGCCGGTGTCGAACGTGATGCCTGAGCGGTCATAGATTTCTGTTTGAGATGAGGGTTTCACGTTTTAGATCGGAGCTTCAAAGCAAGGCGACCCGAATTCTCGCTGCGCTTGAAATGACACGGTCTTCGGCTGCCCACTTACCACATTACTGCTTTTTCGAGGGGGAGTGGATCTTAGGAGGTCTGACCGACGCGCCGCAAGAGCTCCGCCTCGTCGATGATCTCGACCCCGAGCTGCTTCGCCTTGTCCAGCTTGCTCCCTGCGTCTTCACCCGCGACCACCGCGTCGGTCTTCTTGCTGACACTGCTGGCGACCCGCCCGCCCGCTTCCTCGATCAGCGAGGTGGCCTGGCTCCGAGAGAGTGAGGGCAGGGTGCCTGTTAGCACGTAGGTCTTGCCGGACAGCGCCCCGTCCGCGCTCGCGGCGTGCGGCTCGGCTTGGTTCACCCCCGCAGCCTTGAGCCGATCCAGCAGCTCCTGGTTTCTCGATTCGTTGAAGAACGCGGTTACTGAGTTGGCGATCACCGGCCCGATTCCCTGGATGCCGCCCAGTTTTTCCTCGCGTGCCGCAACAGCCAGAGCGTCCAGAGTTCCGAATCGCCGGGCCAGGAGCACCGCGGCGGTATAGCCGACGTGGGGAATGCCGAGGCCGAAGATGAGGAGGGAGAGCGGCTGCTTCTTCGAGTTCTCGATCGCGGCGACCAGCTGGTCGGCCGACTGCTTCGCGTAGCGCTCCAGCTGCACCAGCTGGTCCCACGTGATCTTGTACAAATCGGCGACGTTCCTGATGAGTCCTTCATCGAGCAGCTGCCGCACCCGCTCGTAGCCCAGCCCCCGGATGTCCATCGCCCCGCGCGACGCGAAGTGCACGATGCCCTCCAGCACCCGGGCAGGGCAGCTGACGTTGGGGCAGTAGCGCATCGCCTCGCCCTCCACTCTCGGCGTCGGGCTGCCGCAAGCGGGGCACTGGCCCGGCATCCGCCAGGGCTGACCCCTGGGGAAGTCGGGCTGGATGATCGGGCGCACGATCTGGGGGATGACTTCCCCGGCTCGAATCACCTCGACCTTGTCGCCAATCCGGATGTCCTTGGTAGCGATCAGGTCCTCGTTGTGGAGCGTTGCGCGGCTGACCGTGACGCCGGTGATTTGCACTGGCTTGAGGATCGCGTAGGGGTTGAGCGCGCCAGTCCGGCCCACGTTGACCTGGATGTCGAGCAGCTCGGTCTCAGCCACTTCAGGCGCGAACTTCCGGGCAATGGCCCAGCGGGGCTCCCGCCCGCCGACCACCCCCAGCTCGCCATACAGCGGCAGCAGGTCCACCTTCACCACCACACCGTCGGCCTGGAAGTCGAGCTTCGCAATCAGCTCCTCATACTCATCCACGTGCTGCCGCACTTCCTCGAGTGAGGCGAAGCGCTTCCGGTTCGGCTCCACCGGGAATCCCCAGCTCGCGAGCAGGTCGAGCAGCTCGGAGTGGGTGCGGGTATTGAGTCGCCCATCGATCACTTCAACCGTGAAGGCGAAAATCCGCAGCCGGCGCCCGCGCGTAATGTTCGGATCGAGTTGGCGGAGGGCACCTGCAGCAGCGTTTCGTGGATTCGCGAACAGTGGTTCGCCCAGCTTCTCGCGTTCCTTATTGACTCGAGTAAAGCTCGCGAAGGGCAGGTACACCTCGCCCCGCACCTCTATCAACTTGGGGTGATCTTTGCCTTTAAGTGAAAGTGGGATGTCGTTGATGGTGCGGAGGTTAGGGGTGACATCCTCACCTACTATCCCACTACCCCTGGTGGCGCCCACGACCAGGTGGCCGTTCTCGTAAGTGAGGCTCACCGCGGTTCCGTCGATCTTCACCTCGGTGGTGTAGCCGGCCTTCTTGACCTCGGGTACGAGCCGAGCGTTGCGCTCTTCCCATGCGGCGAGCTCTTCATCGCTGAACGCGTTCGCGAGCGACAGCATCGGACGCTGATGTGTGTGCTTTGCCAGCGCCGTCGATGCGATCGCGCCGACCCGCTGCGTCGGACTGTCGGGGCTCTGCAGCTCGGGATGCTCGGCCTCGAGTGCCTGCAGCTCGCGGAACAGCCGATCGTACTCGGCGTCCGAGATCTCCGGTGCATCGAGGACGTAGTACGCGCGATTGGCGCGCTCGATCTGCTCGCGAAGGCGAGCCGCCTGCTCGGCGGGCGACATGGAGTGATTATAACTCAGGGTAAAAGCAATCCCGCCGCTCGGCCATTGACAATCGCGGTGTCGCGATAGCTTTCAGCAGGCAGGCTCCCCTACGTCTGCCCCACGGGGGAACCATCTCATGTCACCAATCCGATCCAGAATGGAAGCCGAGCACTGGCTCGCCAGACGACTTGCGCTGGAAGGACCTGGTTTATGGACCGTCCGGGAATACCAGGAACTCGGGAGGAAGCTGGCCCGGGACTACCGCCCGGCGGGTCCCAGGTGGCGGGTGAAGGAGTGGACGCAGATGCCGGAAGGAATTCCGGTGTATGTGGTCACCCGCGGAGGTGATCTTGGAATTCACCGAGTAGACGATCAGGACAGAGCGTTCGAGAAAGCCGATGCCGTGATGCACGCGCTGAACGCACTTGATGCCGTGATGAACAAATCGGGCCAGGCGGTCTGAGGTAACCGGTACAGGCTCCGCACCGACGCAATCCCAGCCGATGCCAGCCAGGAGGTTTGGCCGGCTCAGCGAGCGCTATTCCGGAATCCACCTGGTTACGAGGTCGAATCCCGCGCACACATCACCTCTTGGGACAATACTGAGGTTCGTGGACGGATTCACGGCCTGTTCACGGTCCCATGGCATGTTACGGCGACACACTCCCCGTGTTGTAGGACTCCAGCAGTCCAGAGGCACGTATGGCGCGGCGCAAGTCTCCTGAGGCCAACATCCTGGCAATCCGAGGCACACCTCAACGCGAATTGTTGGCGAAGTTCAGAGGGGTCAACGGCGGCTTTCAGGTGTCCAGTCGAAGCAGCTATCGACAACACGAACAGTGGCGCAACGATGTCTTCCTCGGACTGAAGCTCCTGGAAGCCGAAGGTCTGCTGGTGGTTCACCAGCTAATTCCCTGCCAGCGTCATGGGAAGTGCGGAGGCCAACCAGTGGCC
>JAICPP010000141.1 GCA_025929805.1 Gemmatimonadales bacterium
CACGTCGGGGCCGGTGCTGGAGAAGCCGGGTGATCTTGTGGGGTTGCTCACCTCCCTAAGCGCTGGTGACATGCTGTTCATCGACGAGATCCACCGGCTGCGGCCGGCGTTGGAAGAGTTCCTATATGCTGCCATGGAAGATTTCCGAATCGATGTGCGAATCGCCGAAGGCCCCAATGCGCAGACGATTCCGATGACCCTGGAGAAGTTCACCCTCATTGGAGCGACTACCCGGTTCGGCTTGCTGACACCACCGATGCGCGCTCGCTTCGGGATCGTGGAGCGACTGAGCTTCTACCCGCCGGACGAACTGCAACAGATCGTAGTCCGCTCGGCGACCATACTCCGCATTCCAATAGTGAATGAGGGTGCGGAGGAGATTGCCCGCAGGAGCCGGGGTACGCCCCGGGTAGCCAACCGACTGCTCCGCCGGGTACGCGACTACGCGGAGGTGAAGGCCGATGGCCGGATCACCGGTGAAGTGGCCGGGTCAGCGCTGGCCCGTCTGAACGTGGACGAGTTTGGCCTGGACGACATGGATGCCCGCATCCTCACCACCATCATCGAAAAGTTTGGGGGAGGACCGGTAGGACTCGGCACGATCGCGATCGCGGTCGGCGAAGATGCCGGAACGCTCCAGGACGTCTACGACCCCTATCTCATCCAGCAGGGCTTTCTGGAGCGCACTCAGCGGGGTCGCTGCGCGACAGCCCTCGCCTACCGCCGGTTTGGCGTGACGCCACCAGCGGTGCAAGCCACCATCTTTGACACCTGAGCCCGTCCGCACCGCCGATTTCGAGTACGACCTCCCGCCCGAGCTGATCGCCCAAGAACCGCTGCCAGACCGAGGAGGGAGTCGCCTCCTCGTGGTGCGACGCCCCGATAGCTCAGCCGCCGGTGAAACTCCCCCGCTGTTGGACGCACAATTTTTTGATCTGGCGAGGTTGATTGCCCCGGGCGACCTCCTCGTTATCAACACCACTAGAGTGCGTCACGCGAGGCTGGTGGGCACCCGTCCTTCGGGCGCTCCCGCGGAAGTACTGCTGATTCAGCCGGAGGCGCAGGGCGCCTGGCTCGCCTTGGGAAAGCCGGGAAGTGCTCTTCGTCCCGGCAAACGGGTGATTCTGGGCCCGGGGGCTTCGGTCGAGGCGGTGAAGATCCTGGGCGATGGTAGCCGGCTGATTCGGTTCGTCGGAATCAGCGCCGAAGCGGCGATGAGTCAGTATGGACAGCTTCCGCTGCCACCATATATCCAGCGTGCGCCCAACGAGCTCGACGAAACCCGCTATCAGACGGTCTATGCACAGGTGGAGGGAAGCAGCGCCGCGCCGACCGCCGGCCTCCACTTCACGCCGGCTCTTCTCGGCACTCTGGCTTCAGCCGGGGTTCTCCTGGAAGGACTCGATCTCCAGGTCGGCACCGGCACGTTCAAGCCGGTCGAGGTCGACGATCCGGCTCAGCATGAGATGCATCCCGAACGCTACGAGATCTCCTCACAGTTGGCTCAGCGGCTCAGCGACGTTCGGGCCGGCGGGGGACGGGTGTGGGCAGTTGGCACGACCGTGGTACGCGCCCTCGAGAGTGCTGCCCGGCCCGATGGCTCGCTGCAATCCGGCACAGGAGAGACCAGGCTCATGATACTGCCGGGCTATAGGTTTCGGGTGGTGGACCACCTCATTACGAACTTTCACCTGCCTCGCTCGACGCTCTTTATGCTGGTGTGCGCATTTGCGGGACGAGAGCTTGCGCTGGCGGCTTACCGGCACGCGGTTGCCGCGAGATATCGCTTCTACTCCTACGGCGATGCCATGGTGATTATCTGAACCGGAGTTCGTTGTGACTTTCTCCAATCCGGCGGGCAATGCGGCCGCTGCCGCTAATACCTATGTCCGCGCCCTGCTGGATCTGCTGGGGACACGCGACCCGCTCGAGGTCATGGCAGAGCTGCTTCCCTGGCTAGAAGCACGATTACGCGGAATAGCCGAGCCGGTGTTGCGGCGGCCGGAAGCGCCCGGCAAGTGGTCGGTTCTTCAGGTCATCCATCATCTCGCCGACAGCGACCTCGTTGCTGGGTATCGGATCCGTATGATCCTCACTCAGGATCAGCCGCTGCTCCCAGGCTACGATCAGGATCGCTGGGCCACCGAATTTCAATACCAGTACACCCCGCTCAGTCTCGCCCTCGGTCAACTCCGCGGTTTGAGGGCCGCAAACCTCCATCTTTGGAAGCAGCTCACGCCGCAACAGCTCGACCGTGCAGGCATGCACGCCGAACGTGGTCCGGAGAGTGTGGGCCACCTGCTTCGTCTCATGGGCGGCCACGACCTGGTGCACCGTCGCCAAATCGAACGGATCCTGTCCTCCTCCCGGTGATGTTCGAATACTGCATCGAGGGCACCACCGGATCCGCCCGCGCGGGAACTCTGTCGCTTCCCCACGGCCAGGTGAAGACTCCTGCGTTCATGCCGGTGGGTACCCACGCAGTGGTTCGGGGACTCAGCGCCACCGACGTCCGTCGGACCGGCGCCCAAATCATCCTGGGCAACACCTATCACCTTCACCTGCGTCCGGGCGAACGCGTTATTCAAGAGCTGGGGGGACTTCATCGCTTCACTACCTGGAACGGCCCGATACTCACCGATTCCGGCGGGTTTCAGGTATTCTCGCTTGAAGGTCTGCGGCGAATCGAGGAGCAGGGTGTCGAGTTCCAGAGCCATATCGACGGTACGCTCCGGATGCTCACGCCCGAGCGGGCCGTCGACATTCAGTGGCAGCTGGGTGCCGACGTCGCGATGGCCTTCGATCATGTCGTGCCCGGGCAGTCCACTTTCTCGCTCGCCAGCGAAGGCATGGAGCGAACCCTTCGCTGGCTGGACCGCTGTAAACAGCGGCACACGGAGCTAATGGAAGAAGCGGCAGGTTCTCCCCGTCAGACCATCTGGCCCATCATCCAAGGCGGCATTCACGACGAGCTCCGGATGCGCTCGCTGGAGGGAACCTTGGAACGAGGTCCCTGGACCGGTGTCGCCATCGGCGGTCTCTCGGTCGGCGAGTCGAAGCCGGTGATGCACCGGATCATAGAGCTGTTGACGCCAAGGCTGCCGTCCAGGGTCCCCCGTTATCTTATGGGGGTTGGATTTCCTCCCGATTTGCTGGAGGGAATCGCTCGGGGAATCGATCTGTTCGATTGCGTGGCCGCCACCCGCAACGGACGTCATGGAACGGCCTGGTTGTTCTCCGGCCGGCTCAACGTGCGGGGCGCGGCACTCAAGAATTCGTCCGCTCCACTCGATTCCACCTGCGATTGCGAGACCTGCACCACGTATTCCCGAGCGTACCTCCGTCACTTGTTCGTGGTCGAGGACATTCTCGGATTGCGCCTGGTCTCGATCCACAACATTCGTTTCCTGGTGCGGCTCGCGGAGCAGGCACGCGCCCACATTCTGGATGGGACCTTCGACGGCTGGAGCCGGGAATGGCTCGGCCGCTATTACGCTGGGGGAGACTGAGCCATGCTACAGACCGGCTCCGGCAGTGGGCTATCCATCCTGTTGCTGCAAATGGCAGCCATCGGTCTGGTGTTCTATTTCCTGATCCTGCGTCCTTCGGCTCAGGCCAGGAAACGACATGCCGACTTGCTGACCAGGCTCAAGAAGGGTGACGAGGTGATGACCAGCGGCGGAATCATCGGACGAGTCAAGGATATAAAGGAAGTGGAGACTGAAGGGTTGAAGGAGTTTCGAGTCACCCTGGAGAGTGGCAGTGCCAGTGTTGTGGTCGAACGGTCCCGCATCATTCGGGTGGGCAGCAGCCCCGCTGCCGCGGGACCAGCAGGCACATGAGCCTCCTCCCACTCCACCTGCTCGGCTCGCCGGTTCTGCGCCAACACAGCGACCCGGTTAAGGCGGTGGACGACGAGGTCCGCCGCCTCATTGATGACATGTTCGAGACCATGGATGCCGCCAGAGGTATCGGACTCGCGGCCAATCAGGTGGGTATCAGCAGACGCGTCGCAATCGTCGACGTGGACCATGACCGGTTCGCGATGGTAAATCCGCGAATCGTAGAGGCCGAAGGGCGCGTCGTGGCCGAAGAGGGCTGCCTATCGATTCCTGAGATTTACGGGGATGTCGCGCGTGCCGAGCGGGTCGTGCTGGAGGCGCTGGACGCCAACGGGCTGCCGTACCGGAAGGAAGCGACCGGACTCAAGGCCCGTGCAATCCAGCACGAGATCGATCACCTGGATGGCATCCTCTTCCTCGATCATCTCAGCCTCATCAAGCGGCAGATGCTCCTGGCCAAATGGCGCCGGGAACACAAGGATGACGCTGGCCATACCAAAGAGGTGTCAGAGGCACCTGCCCGGTCTGAGTGATGCGGATCGTCTTCTTCGGGACGCCACCCTTTGCGGTGGCGTCTCTCCAGGCCTTGATCCAGGGCCATTTTACTGTCGCCGGCGTGGTGACCCAGCCAGACAAGCCCCAGGGCCGTTCCCGCTCCGAACTCGTCCCTCCACCCGTCAAAGTCGCCGCTCAATCCGAAGGGATTCCCGTGCTTCAGCCAGTACGGCCCACCGGCGATGTGTTCACCACCAGTCTTCGACGACTCGAGCCGGACCTCGGGATCGTCGTGGCGTACGGCCACATCCTTCGCCCGGAAGTTCTCTCCATTCCACCTCGGGGCATGCTCAACGTGCATGCGTCGCTGCTTCCCCGCTACCGCGGCGCCGCCCCGGTGCAGCACGCCATTCTGAAAGGCGAAACCGAGACCGGGATCAGCATCATGCAGATGGATGAGGGACTCGATAGCGGCCCGGTCCTTCATCGGGTCGCCACCGCTATCAATCCGGACGAGACCTCAGGCAGCTTGTCCACTCGCCTGGCAGAGATCGGGGCCACCGCACTGGTGGAGGCTCTGTCGCTGATGGCCGGCGGTCTGGCTCGGCCGCAGCCGCAGGACCACTCGCGGGCTACCTATGCGCCGAAGATCGATCGGGAGATGGCCCGGGTCGCCTGGGAGCGCGATGCTACCACCCTGGTCCGTCAGGTTCGCGCCTTCGATCCCGCACCGGGAGCCTGGACCATGGTGAATGGGTGCACGCTTAAGCTGTTCGACGCCCGCGAGGTGCCTGGCGCGGGCGAGCCGGGAACAGTGTTGGCTACCGGGGACCGCATGGTAGTCGCCGCGGGCCGCGGCGCAGTTGCCGTGAACGAGGTTCAGCCCGCCGGGAGAACCCGGCTTTCAGTCGAGGCTTGGGTGCGCGGGCGGGGAATTTCACCCGGGCAACGGCTGGAATGAGGCCTCTTCCCCGAGTGCATGCGTTCACGCACGCTGAGCTGCTGTCGCAGCCGGACTTCGGGATCCGAGCCGCCGCGATCGCGGCCGCCGGGTCGGCGGTGGCATTGCATGCCCGCGCTCGAGGCCTTAACACAGCAACCCTCGAGGCGGCGGCCCTGCGGCTGCTCACGCTGGTGCGTCCCCCTGAAGCTTCGCTGTTCGTCAACGAACGCAGCGACCTAGCGGCTGCTATCGGAGCGAGCGGTGTGCAGCTAGCTCGCACCGATCTCGCACCGTCCGATGCTCGCCGAGTCCTGGGCCGCGGCTGGATCGGGTGTTCGGTTCATAGCGGGGAGGAGGCGCGAGCCGCTGTGCGGGAAGGCGCCGACTTTCTGGTAGTTGGAAGCATATACGCCACCGACTCACACCCCGAGAGTCCCGCTCAGGGCCTCGAGCTGGTGCGAGAGGCGGTAGCCTTCGGTGTCCCCGTCATTGCAATCGGAGGGATTACTCCGGAGCGCGCAGCGGAGGCTAAGACGGCAGGCGCATACGGTGTAGCCGCCATCCGGGCGCTGTGGCATGCTCCCGATCCCGCGGCGGCCGCTCTGGCCCTGCTGGAACCCTGGCTGACAGTGGAGCAATGACCCAGCTTCGAATTCTGGTCAACGGCGAGCTCAGGCAGGTTTCGGGTCCGGCGACGGTTGCGGATCTGCTCCGCCACCTGAATCTCGATCCCCGAACCGTCGTGGTTGAGCTCAATCGGCAGATCGTTCGTCGCCCCCGGCTGGAAGAGACTGCTCTCGCTGAAGGCGACACCGTGGAGCTGGTTCACTTCGTCGGTGGAGGATGAATGCCGGGGCGTACGCTTATCTTTCGGGCATGACTGCAATCCACTCTGAACTGGGCACCGACCTTCCGCTCACCATCGGAGGGCGCAGCTTCCGCTCTCGGCTCATGGTGGGAACCGGCAAGTACCGTAACAACACCGAGATGGCGAGGGCGATCGAGGCTTCCGGTGCGGAAATCGTCACGGTCGCGGTCCGGCGAGTCGACCTTGACCGGACCAAGGAAGAGGGCATCCTCTATCACCTCCGCCCCGACGAGTACTTCCTGCTTGCCAACACCGCCGGGTGCTATACCGCCGAGGAAGCCATCCGATATGCGCGATTGGCGCGGGAGGCCGGCTTCAATGAATTCATCAAGCTGGAAGTCATTGGCGATCGGGAGACCCTCCTCCCGGACACCGAAGGTCTTTTGACCGCGGCTCGTACGCTGAGTCGGGAAGGCTTTGCGGTGCTGGCGTACACGAACGACGATCTGATCACGGCCCTTCGTCTGGAAGATGCCGGGTGCGCTGCCGTGATGCCGTTGGCCTCCCCGATAGGCAGTGGCCTGGGGCTGTTGAACCCATACGGCATTCGCACGATCAAGCGGCGGGTCTCGGTACCGGTCATCGTTGATGCCGGGGTGGGAACCGCATCGGACGCCTGCGTCACCATGGAGCAGGGGGTCGATGGCATTCTCATGAACACCGCACTGGCTGAAGCCAAGAATCCTGTGGCCATGGCATCCGCCATGCGACTGGCCGTGGAGGCCGGCCGTCTGGCCTTCCTGGCCGGCCGTATGCCGCGCCGCGAAGTAGCCATGCCCTCCACCCCCGAAACCGGCATGCTGGAATAATCCGGTGTCTTCCGCGTGTCCTTCATGCTCCCGCAGTGAGCCTCTCAATGTCCCGGACAACCGGCATCCGGTCTCGTCGAGCGGCGTTGACGATCCTTCGGCAGGTGCGGGAGGGAAGGCCTTTCGAAGCCGCTCTCGACCGGGTCGCCCATAGCTTGCCCGAGGTGGATCGCCGCCTGGCTCACGAGTTGGCCGCGGGTGTGTTGAGACAGCGAAGCTCACTGGACCGGCGGCTTACGCCGTTGATTCCGAGAGGTTGGTCCAGCGTAAACAGTGAGCTTCAGGACATCCTGAGGCTGGGTGTTTATCAGCTCACGGCATTGGAGCGGGTCCCGGCTCACGCTGCAGTCGATACCAGTGTCGCCCTCGCCAAACAGGCAAGCGGCACCCGGGGAGCCGCGTTCGTCAACGCGGTCCTGCGGCGGCTCACCGACTCAAGCCCCCCCGAGAGCAGGGAAGCGGCGGATACCGCCCAGGATTTGGCCGCAAAGTACTCCCATCCGTATTGGCTGGTGTCGCGCTGGCTGGAGACGTTTGGTCCGGAACAGACTGAAACCCTGCTCCGCTGGAACAACACCCGCCCTCGTCTGGTGGCTCAGCCCGCTCGGGAGGACCTGGCCAGCCTCGAAACGCGCTGGCGGGCCGCCGGCATCGAGCTGGCACCGGCCCCGTTTGGGGCGGGGATCATCCCGGGCAGGACGCGCCCGGCCGAGCTCCCTGGCTACGCCGAGGGTGATTTCATTATCCAGGACCCCGCTCAGGCGTTGCTGGCCCGGTTCGCAGCTCCACCGAAGCGAGCCACGATCTACGATGCGTGCGCGGCCCCGGGAGGAAAAACGATTGCGTTGGGTCGGTCGGCCGATGTGCTCGCCGGTGACATCAATTTTCGCAGAGCACGGAGGCTCGCGGATAACCTGGCCCGGGCAGGCAGTGGGCGAGAGCATGTCGTGGTAGCCGACGCGAGGAAGCCACCTCTCAGAGAAGTGGGAGTCGTTCTCCTGGACGCGCCGTGCCTGGGCACGGGGACGTTCGCTCGCCATCCGGACGCACGCTGGCGAGTGACGCCGGAGGCACTCGCGCGAGTGGTCGAGCTGCAGCGCGACTTGCTGGACAGCACGGCTGGCATCGTAGCACCAGGTGGACTGCTGATTTATTCCACCTGTTCCTTGGAGCCGGAGGAGAATCAGCATCAAGTCGAATGGTTTCTCAGCAGGCATCCGGAATTTTGTCGCGAACCGGCCCCCGACATCCCGAACTCGCTGATCTCAGCCGACGGAGACCTGGTCATCCTGCCCCAGCTTCATGGCATCGATGGGGCGTACGCGGCCAGGCTCAGGCGGAGCGCATGAGAGCTCGCCGACACATCTCTTCCGGCGTTCCCCTGTTCCAGTCTGCTCCCGGCCGGGCCTTTCTGCGGGACCTGGGATTGATCCTCGCCACCTTCATTCTGGGTTATGGAATCTCGGCAGTGTGGCTGTCGCCCGGTTCCATGTTCAGTAAGGACCACTCCCTTCCCCGAGTCCTAGAAATGCCCGAGGCCAAGGCGCGACAGCAACTGACGGAGCTAGGATTCCGGCCCCGGCTCGATGGCGAACGTCCCAACGATGCGTTTCCGGCGGGTATTGTCATCTGG
>JAICPP010000223.1 GCA_025929805.1 Gemmatimonadales bacterium
CCTGCTCGAGTCCGTGGTCGATTCCGGGCGCGCATTTGCGGACGTGCACCATCTGCTGGGTGTGTCACTGTCTCTTCTGGGGCAGGCTCAACGCGCCCTGACCGAGCTGGAACGGGCCCTCGAACTGAATCCCAAGTACGTCGAGGCCCTCATCCACCGAGGGTTGGTGCTGAACGAACTGGGACGGACGAACGAGGCCGAAGAGGCCTTCGATCGGGCGGCTGCCAATCTCGACCAACGGACGGCAGGGTTGCCGGCTCCCGTGGCTGGACAGCTTGCCAATCGCCACGCCGAGCTGGCCGACACCTATGCCGGTGCCGGTGCCCTGGATCCTGCCATCGAGCAGTACCAGCGGGCGCTGGAGCTGGGCCCTGAGTTTCACGACTTGCGCTATCGGATGGCGCGACTGCTCCTGGATGCCGGACGACCTCTGGAAGCTCGGGAAGCTCTGGAGCAGGTGCTCCGAGCCCGCCCCACTTTTGTGGATGCCCAGGCTGCCCTCGGGCTTGCTCACTATCTGTCTGGTGATGCGGATGGGGCCAAGGAGGTGTGGCAGGCCTGTTTGACAAGGCGCCCGGAGAACGCGCGGGTGGAAGCGTATTTGTCGATGCTCAGTCGGACTGGACAGTGACGATCGACTGGCTGGCGGGGATCGGGCTGATCTGCGGGGCCGCCGTACTGGTGGGATGTGGCCGGGCCGGCGATCACGAGCGCCGCGGCGACGAAGCCTATGGGCAGGGCCGCTACGAGGAGGCGCTCGAAGCATATCGTATCGCGGTAAGTCGCGATCCCGATGCCCGGGTGTGGGCCAAGGCTGGCGCAGCCGCATTACGAACCGGCAATCTCGACCTCGCATCGAATGCATACTTGCGGCTGGCGGCGGAGGACCCAACGCGGTCAGAGGAAGCGGCCGAAGGGCTGGAGAGCGTTGCCAGAGCAGCTGATCGCGCCAAAGACGGGAAGCGGCTGGAAGCGGCGATTATCGGGTTGGGAATGATCGCTCCCAATCGATCTATCGGCCGCTATGCCCTGGCAGTAGTCCGCCGTCCCGGGGCTGAAGCCAACGACCTTGTGGGGGTTTTGCCGGCTGCGATTGCGGCTGCCCCTGACGCCGAAACGGTGGATTCGCTTCTGGCGGTGTACGCCGCGGCCCTCCTGGAGACCTCCGGATGTGACCTGGCTTTGCCGCTGTTTCAGGCAGCGGTGCGGCGTTCGCGGAATCCGCCGCTGCGCGCCCGAGCCGAGAACGGCGTTGCCGAGTGCTCTTTGGTCCAGGGTCTCCGGGCCGAAGCCGCAGGGAAGTCGGAAGATGCGGCGCTCTGGTTCGCCGCGGCCATCCGGGTGGATTCGGCGACGGCGGTCGGTCGCCGCGCTCTGGTGGGCTACGGCGACGCTCGACTCCGGCTCGGCGACACTCTCACTGGGGCCTTGGCCTATCAGGCGGTTGTCGCCGACAGGGTTCAAAGCGATTCAACCACCCAGATGGCGCAGGACCGGCTGGAAGAGCTGCGGGCGCGCGCGCCCGATAACGTGCCCTACACGATTCTACGATGATCCGTCACCTAGTCGTGCTGGGCGGAGCACTCCTCGCGGCCTGCGGCGGAGGACGCGTTGAAGATGGCGGCGGGTCCGCTCCCGCCCCGGTCTCCGTGGGTGCCAGCCCTGCGACGATCGACTCGCTCTGGCGGGAGGCCGAGCGGTCGGTGCGGAATGGAAAATGGGGGGAGGCCCAGAAGCTGCTGGACCGCGCGTTGCTCGAGTTCTCCCCGGGCGACGGCCGCATTGCCCGCGCGCATTTTTATCTCGGGGAGGCCCTGTTCGCCCAAAGCCGGCAGCTCGAGGCTGCCCGCGAGTTTCGTAAAGCATCCGACGAAACCCCCAACGATCCCATAGCACCCGAGGCACTCCTCCGACTGGGAGATGTTTACGCCGATCTTTGGCGCAGGCCGGAGCTGGACCCGACCTACGGGCAAACGGCGCTTTCCACCTATCAGGAGCTGGTGAATCGCTACCCGGAGAGCAACGCGGCCAAGAGAGGGCAGCTCCGCATCACCGAGCTCAACGAGCGGTTTGCCACCAAGGCCTACAAGGCTGCCATGTTTTACTTCCGACTGAAGGCATATGACTCAGCCGTCCTGTATCTGAAGGACCTGGTTGCCACCTATCCCAAGACCGGCATTGTGCCCGAAGCGCTGGTCAAGCTGGTGCAGGCATATCGGGCGTTGGGGTATCGAGAGGACGTTCAGGAGACCTGCGGCTACATTCGGCGGTTTCACCCTCAAGCGCCTAAAGTGCGCGAGGTCTGTCCCACCAAGACCGCGAGTGCGTGAGCACCGGATGATCGGTGTCTTCGGCGGATCATTTGACCCTGTCCACCACGGCCATCTGATAGTCGGGCAGGTCGCGTCGGAGCTGCTCGGGCTCACGTCTCTTCGATACGTTCCCGCCAGAGAACAACCTTTCAAACAGGGACGGCATCGCAGCTCCCCGGAGCACCGGGCTGCTATGTTGTCTCTCGCGATCTCGGGAAACCCTGCCTTTGCCCTGGAGCGGGCCGAGTTGGAGCGCGCCGGTCCCTCGTATACGGTTGACACCTTGCGGGAGCTCAGCCGGCATCACTCACCGGCCCCGCTGGTTCTGCTCCTGGGAGCCGACGCTGCGGCCGAACTCCCCGCCTGGCATCAAGTCACTCAGATCCCCCAGTTGGCCCGGGTGGTGGTCTTTGCCCGCCCCGGTTCGGTCGTCCCCCAGTCACCCCTGATTGCTCAAGTCATCGAAGTGCCGGCGATCGATGTTTCCGCTACTGAAATCCGCCGCCGGGTGAGAGAAGGTCGGCCCATTCGGTACTGGGTCCCGGATGCGGTCGCGGAGTACATCGCAAGACACCAGTTATATTTGGGCCCAGCATGATCAAAACACTGATGACCTCGGTCTTCGGGTCGCGCTTCGACCGGGAGCGTAAGCGCATCCAGCCAATCGTGGAGCAGATTCACGCCCACGAGGAGCGCCTCAAGGACCTGAGTGAGACCGACCTCAAGGCTCAAACCGTCCGATTCCGGGAGCGGCTGGCCGAGCGTACCGGCGCCCTCAAAGCCGAGCTGGACCAGGTGCGGGAAGCCAAGCACGGCTGCGCCGACCCGGAAGAACGAGATCGGCTCGAAGGGCGCTTTCATGAGCTGGAACGGCAGTACAAGAAAGAACTGAACGACGGGCTTAACGAGCTGCTCCCCGAAGCCTTTGCCACCGTTCGGGAGGCGTGCCGCCGGCTGCTCGGTACCAAGGTGCAGGTCACGGGCCACGAGCTCGAGTGGGACATGGTCCCGTACGACGTGCAGCTCATCGGCGGCGTTGTCCTCCACCAGGGAAGGATTGCCGAGATGGCAACCGGTGAAGGAAAGACGCTGGTGGCCACCTTGCCACTCTACCTGAATGCGCTGGCCGGGCGTGGTGCGCATCTCGTCACCGTCAACAATTACCTGGCGCGGCGGGACTCCCAGTGGATGGGCCACGTTTTCAAGTACCTGGGTTTGACGGTGGGATGTCTGGACGATACCGAACCATCCTCCCCTGACCGCCGCGCTGCTTATCTAGCCGACATCACCTACGGCACCAATAACGAATTCGGCTTCGATTACCTCCGTGACAACATGGTTTTCTCGCTGGACCAGCGGGTTCAGCGGGAGCACGCATATGCCATCATCGACGAGGTTGACTCCATCCTCATCGACGAGGCCCGCACGCCGCTAATCATCTCGGGGCCCGTCGGCAATGAGAGCGATGAGAAGTATGCCCAGTTCAACCGCCAGGTGGCCGAGCTGGTGCGCAAGCAGACCGCGGTGGCGAACACGCTGCTGGCGGAAGCCGAGCGATTGCTGGAAGACCCGAAGACCCGCAATGACGCTGCGCTGAAGCTGTACCAGGCTCAGCTGGGCATGCCGAAGAACAAGCGGCTGCTGAAAATGCTCAATGAGACCGGCATCAAGCAGATGGTGCAGCGGATGGAGCTGGACGCCATCGCCGACCGCAAGCTGCCCATGAAGCAGCAACGGATGCGAGATCTGGAGGAAACCCTCTACTTCGTGCTGGACGAAAAGGGTCATTCGGTTCACCTCACCGATCGCGGCGCCGAACAAATGTCGCCCAACGAGCCTGGTCTCTTTCTGGTGCCGGACATCTCCGAGGAGATCCACCGTATTGACCGGGATCCGGAGCTATCGCCGCACGATCGCATCGAGCGGCGCCGCGAGGTGGAGTCGGACTACGCTATCAAAAGCGAGAAGCTCCACATCATTCACAAGCTGCTGCAGGCCCATGTCCTCTACGAAAAGGAAGTAGACTATCTGGTCCAGGACGGGCAGGTGATGATCGTGGACGAGTTCACCGGCCGAGTCATGACCGGCCGGCGCTGGGCTGATGGATTGCACCAGGCGGTTGAGGCCAAGGAGGGTGTGCAGGTCAAAGGCGAGACCCAGACCTTTGCCACCATCACCATTCAGAACTACTTCCGGATGTACGACAAGCTGGCGGGGATGA
>JAICPP010000086.1 GCA_025929805.1 Gemmatimonadales bacterium
CCATCATCAGTTCGCCAACGGTACCGAGTTCACGTAATTCAGCACCGGACAGGGAGTCGGGTCGTTTGCATTCCTGCCGGTCGGTGACACGTTGGGCGTGTTAGGGTTGGCGTTGATCTCCGTGATACCATACGGCAGCCGGCCCGGAATCGGCTCGGCACGCGGCACGGTGCTGCCCAGCGTTCCCGGTGCCGGCGCGAGCGCCGGCAGACAGGTCCGTTTGTGGTCGTTCCACGCCTCGATATTCAGGAAGAGCGTGACGTACTTCTCTTCCATGATGTTTTCCAGCGTCGCCGGCACCGGGGCCAGTGGCGCAAACACGTTCGGAGCTGTGCCTCGGGCTCCAAAGGAGCGGTTGGCGCGCGCCGCATCCAGGAACGGCTGTGCCGCCCCCTGACCACCGGTCTGAAATGCAGCCTCGGCCCCGATAAGCTGAGTCTCGGCGTAGGTGATGACCGGCATTCGCAGATCACCCGGATCGACGTTGAAGTCGATGAAAGTAAAACCCGAGTACGCCGGCGGATCCGAGCCGGGTACGCCGTTCCCATTATAGACTCCGGGCGCGGTTTGAAGGTTTACCGAACCACCCGGCCTGAAACCGTAAAACTCGGTGCCACCGGCGACGGCAGGAGTAAAGTAGAAGTTCAGCCGTGCCGCGTCTTCCACGCCGGCAGCGATGCGACGCTTCAGGATCTCAATCAAGGCCGCGCCAGGCCCGATGTCTCCTCGGGCGCTCATGAACTGCCACCACAGGTTGGCTCCACTGGGCGTCTGGTCGTGGTACCACAGCATGTCATTGGCCGGGGTATTGATTCCCAACGGCACCTCGGCCAGGGCGAGCGCGTAGTTGGCCGGATCCACCTCGGCGAGGTGCATGTAGTAGCGGGCCTTCAGCGAATGCGCCACCTGGGTGTACACCTGCGCAAGGGCCGCAGCGTCCCCACCCCGGTCCAGGTACACCAGCTCAGCGTTGTCTGCCGGCGGACCGACGTTGGGTGCACCGGGAACGGCGGCAAGAAACAGGACTGCCGAATCGAGCTGAGCCAGAACGTCAGCATAAACCTGAAGCTGGGGATCGAACGCCGGCGTCTCATTGGTGGAATCCGCGGCCTCCCGATAAGGAATGTCGCCCCAAATGGAGGCCGCCGTCCCGATGACCAGCGCTTCGTAGACCTTGCCTATTCCGATGTAGATCGAATCGTTCACCGCCCGGGCCAGCTGCTGCATCTTGTGGAGGTCGAGCAGCCCGCCGCCTCCTTGAACCGTGATCGCCGATCCGTACACTGAGAAGAAATGGGGATCGATGGTTACCGGATCCATTTGATACAGGTCATAGCCAATCTGCTGGCGTGAATTCCCGGCGATTTGCTGCACGTATTCGGCGGCGTTCCGCGCCAGCTGGCCCTCGAACTGCACCGACTGCATCGCCTGAATGCCGATGTACAGCGGCCCCGGCCGGGTCAATCGAGTGATGTTGTTGGGGTCCTCGTCGATACCAGGACCCGAGAGAAAGTCGCCGCACCCTATCGCGCCCAGCGCGAGGGCGACACTCAGCAGCGACTTGAGAGACTGTCTCATGGCTGAATTCTCCACAGGCTCGCGCCAGGTTAACGGTTGAGAGTGAGCGAGAACACGTACGACCGGCTCTGGGGGTTGTTGAAGTAATCCACGCCCCGCACCGGGCTCGCGGCGCCCAGGACCGAAGTCTCAGGATCGATACCGGTGTAGTCGGTCCAGGTGTGCAGGTTCCGGCCGGCCACTCTCAGCTCCATGCTGCTGAAGCCGAGCAGACGGCTCACCCACGGCTGATCGAAGGTGTACCCTACCGAGATCTCGCGGAGCTTCACGAAGCTCGCGTCCTCCACAAACTGCGAAGCCGGCCCGTTGAAGATGCCTCCACTTCCGCTGAACCAGGCCTCATCCAGAGGAACCTGGGTTCCCACGCCGGGTCCGACGACCGTTTCCTGGTCGAAATAGGTATCACCGAAGACGAAATTGCCCTGCTCCCGTTTGAGCGTCTCGGCGGACGTTCCGAAATGGTTCAGTGCGCCCTTGGTCCCATTGTGATTCATGCCCCCGCGGCGGATATCCAGCAGGCCACCGATCGTGAACTTGTTCACCCGGAACGAGGTGCGCACCGAGCCGGTCCAGTCCGGATTGGGGTCGGCGAACACATAATTGCCACCCACATCCACCTGGGGATAGCCGGTGCTGTCGATGTACAGTGCACCGGCGGGTGCGCCCTGGCAGTGACCCGGGGTATTGTCGATGTCGTAGCCTGCGTAGGTGAGCCCTCGGCCACAACGGATGAAATCCGTCCCGTAATAGGAGCCCAGGGGGTGTCCCTCCATGGCGATCCCCTGGACGCTCAGGCCGTTGGTGCCACCGCTGATGGGTAGGGGTACGAACTGCACGCCAGCCAGGTCTTGCACCCGGTTGCGGTTGGTAGCCACCTGGAACCCGAGATCCCAGGAGAAGTTGCGGGTGGTGATCGGACGGACGTTGAGAGCCACCTCGATGCCGGCGTTTCGTATCTTCGCAGCGTTCGCCGGCTTCTGGGTGTATCCTGTGCTGCCGGCAACCGGCAGATTCAGGATGACGTCGGTCGACACCGCCCGGTACCAGGTGAAACCCAGGTCCGCCTTGTCTTCCCACAGACCCAGATCGAAGCCGGCCTCGAACTCCTTGACCCGCTCGGGACCGAGATTCTCAGTGGGCAGGATGTACGTAGAGATCAAACCGCCGACCCCGTTTTGTTGAGTCGAGATGGCGGGGCCCCAGCCGCCATCGTTGCCATTCCAGGCGCCCAGCAGCACGCTGGACAGCAGGTACGGCGCGGGCTGAGTGCCGCTTTGGCCGTAGGCCGCACGCAGCTTTCCGTAGGTGAGCCAGCGTTGGGTGCCTTCAGCGCTTCGGAAGAAGGTCCACGCCGCGCTTCCCTTGGGATACCAGTTATGCCGGGTCGTCGCACCAAAGGTGGAGGCCCCGTCATTCCGCAGTGCTGCAGTCAGAAAAAGTTGGTCCCACAAGTCCGCACTCACCTGCGCGAAGTACGACTCCAGCCGGACAGTCTGCTTGTAGTCGTAGGGCGGCAGCTGCGAGGAGGTGTTCCCCAGGTTATACGGCTCCGGGGCGATCAACCCGGTTCCCAGGGTCTGTCTGGTCTGGTAGGTGTTGGAGTTGAGGTTCTGCCCCACGGTCACCGCTCCGGCAAACGACGGGCTCACCCGATAACGCGCGGTGGCGGTGAGATTGTGATCGATCTGGAAGGTACGGATGTACCCGGCGTTTACCCCGCCCACGCCGTTCACGCCCACAACCGTTGTGTTGGATGTGCTCCAGGGCCAGGCCTGGGTCCGCTCATCATTGGAGTAATCCGCGCCCAGGGTGTAGTTGAACGAGAGCCATGGGGTCGCGGTGAACTCGGCGTTGATCCCTCCGAAAGTCCGCCCGATCTCGGACTTGTTGAACGACTCGTTGGCCACGAAGAACGGATTGTCGTACGCGCGCGAGGCCTGCTCCGAGCCCGCGGCCGGGTTGGGGAAGCGGTACGCGCGGTGAAGCCCGGTCACCGGATCCAGGTATGGCAGGTTGTTGAAGTCGGGCGGAGACCGCCAGGCGCCCAGCAGGAGCCCATCGGTGCTGTTGCGACTGGTGATGAACCCGCCGTCCCCGTCGATATAGGCGATGTTGGCGGCGACCTTGAGATTATCGAAGACCCGGTGAGAGCCGTTGAACCGGATCGAGATCCGGTCGAACTTGTCGTTATTCCCGGTGATGATGCCGCGCTGGGTGGTGGCTCCGCCCGAGAGGAAGAACGTGGTGCGGTCATTACCGCCCGAAACCGTCAGCGCGTTGTCGAAGGTGTGGCCGGTTTGGAACATCTCGCCGGAATGATCGAAGCTGGGTGCGCCGGCCGCGATCGCCGGTCCCCAACTCCCTGCGGTGGGAAATCCCACCGCGCAGTTCGGCGCCGCTCCCGGTACACATGCCGGCGTCACACCACCGCTGCCCAGCCCGTACCTCCGCTGTAGCTCGGGCAGCTTCGCAACCTCGTCAAATGAGGCGGAGCTCCGGAGGGAATACTTGGTCGGGCCGGCCTTTCCCTTTTTGGTGGTGATCAGGATGACGCCCTGTCCAGCGCGAGAACCGTAAATGGCTCCGGACGCTGCTCCCTTCAGCACCTCCACATTCTCGATATCATTGGGGTTGATGTCGATGGCCCGATTGGAGGTCGCCGCGCTGGAGTTGAGCGAAGCGAACGAGGGATTGTTATAGCTCTGGGTGTTATCAATCGGCACGCCGTCCACGATCATTAAGGGCTGTGCATCGGCGCCGTGAATACCGCTACCGGCGCTGATAGTCGTCTGGCCCCGGATCTGGATGTGCGCGGCGGCTCCCGGATCTCCCGAGCTGGAGACGACGCTGACGTTGGGTGCCTTAGCCGCCAGCGCGCTCACGATGTTCGTCTCGGCGCTCCGCACAATCGCGAGCGAATCGACGCTGCTGCGGCCGGTGCCCAGTTTCTCTACTTCGCTGACCGTGCCCGCGCCGGTAACAACGATTTCACCGAGCTGAAGTGGGTTGTCGGGAAGCTGAAAGTCCTGAACCGCGGACCCTGCGCTCAGGTCCACCCGCGCCGATCGCGCCCGGTATCCCAGCAGCCTGGCGGTGACCGTCACCGGACCCGATGGGACGCGGGCACCCGGAATCAGAATGGTATAGCTGCCGTCGGGCCGAGTCGCGGCGCCCGCGCCCAACTGCTCGATGATGACCTCGGCGGCGGGGAGCGGCTGGCCCGCTTCGCCGGTGACCCGGCCGGTCACTGTCGCCGGCTGTTGCGCCGGCATCACGCCCGGCAGCAGGGCCAGGAGTGCCAGGGCCAACCAGGCAAGCCGCAGATGATCTCGCAACGGACTAAACGACGAATGTGTCATGTTGTGTCCTCCGTGTAGCGACGGGCGTGCTGTGACGAATGATCCAGGTCACTCCCGAGCTCGTCACCGGCTCCGGAGTTCCATGCTCATGGGCGGAAGCGATAGCCCCAGGCGAGTGCGGTCAGGATGTGCCGCGGATTGGCCGGGTCGTCCTCCAGCTTGCGGCGGAGCCGCGCTATGTGGGTATCGACCGCACGGCGGCTGACGGCGGCGCCGGCGCCCCATACCTCTCGCAACAGGTCGATTCGCGACGCGATAGCTCCGCGGCGTCGCATCAATGCCAGCAGCAGGCGGAACTCGGTGTGGGTGATCCGCACCGGTTGACCACCCCGCAGCACGGTCTGGGTAGCGGGCTCGACCAGCACACTGCCGAACCGGATGGTGCCGCTCCAGCTCGTGGATCCTCCGGCAGGAAGACCGCGCGCGCGGTGCAGCAGCTCCTCGACCCGCGCGATGAGCTCGCGGACGATCGAGGCATCAGCAGTACCGTTACTCCCGGCTTCGGCCGGCAGAGCCTCGGCCAAGCGGGACGGCACCTCCATCGGCATGGTCATCTGATACTCGTGGACCACGGGCCGGCTAT
Source organism: Gemmatimonadales bacterium (assembly GCA_025929805.1). GTDB lineage: Bacteria > Gemmatimonadota > Gemmatimonadetes > Gemmatimonadales > GWC2-71-9 > CAVVWJ01. Next base: position 5,521 of record JAICPP010000086.1, read on the forward strand.
CTGGATCGCCGAAGTCGGAATCGATCACTTGACCCGCGCTATCCAGGGCTGCCCCATCCACCGGACCCGGCTCGGCTGACCCGCGGCTCTGCCGCTGAGCCGGTCGGGGATCGTCGTCTATGATGAGAATTCGCGTAGCGCCTCCGAGTGCGGCCACCACCGGCGTCGTCGCAATGACTCGAGCCGCTTCGCCACGCCTATGGCAGCGTCGACATGCGCGTGACCGTCGGCCGACGCGCTACGATAGGATTTGCGGTTGGTGGGAGGAACAGGACTGGAGCGGAATGCTACTGGAGCACCTTGAACTGCTTATTCTGTGGCATGAAGTCGGAACAACGGTTCAGGTTCCGACACACACTCGATGTTTCAATTCGGCGCTAAGCGGTATCCCTTCGCTCAAGGCGGGCTCTCCAGCATGGGAAGCCGGCCCTTCAGGCTCTCGAGCCGCTCCGCTATGATGTCGGCACGAAGGTCGAAGTGGGATCCGTGCCAGGCCGGAACACCAGCCCGCAAAATGATGGCTTGGGGAGAGGCGTGGACCACGCCCACTCGCTCAGCGATGTAACGAGAGAGCGGCCGGGCCTGAATGACATCGATCAGATAGACCGGGACGTCCTGCTGAAGCCTCCGGAGCGACCGAATCTCCTCGTAGGCAATGCCGCTGGTGGGACAAATGGGGCTGTGCTTGTACACGACGGCCAGAGGCTCGGCTAGCGCGCTCGCGACGTCGGCTTCGGTAGCAATCTTGTGCATAGGAGACCTGGCGAGCGCGCCGGGCTTACGTCAGGCGCATTCGCTCCAGTAATCGGTGAAACCTGGGATCGTTCCGAAGCCCGTCGAGCATCGGCTCGATCCTCAGGTATGCCAGCCAGCCACGCCGTTCACGGTACGCCTTCTCCAGCCACTCAAAGGCACTGTCCGGTTCGCCCAGCGTAACATACAAACCGGCCTGGGCGACCGGCGACACATAACGAGCCTTCGCACGTTCATTCAGCTCCTGCAAGACTGCACGGGCCTCGTCGATCCGGCCTCTCCGGGCGGCGACATGCCCGAGCCCCGCAAAGGCAAGCGCGTCATTCGCGGAATTCGCCAGCGCTTCCTTAAATGACGCAGTAGCGTCGTCATACGATCCCCGCTGCAGGTACACCAGGCCGAGCAGCCGGTGGGTTTCCTCGGCGGTCGGATTCATCGTGAGTGCCCGCCGGAGGTTGTCGAGCGCGGCGTCGTAATGCCGAGCATAGTATTGCAGCCATCCCATGCTGCGCCGGATCGAGACGGAACCGGGATCCAGTTCGATGGCGGTGCGGCCCTCGGTGAGTGCTTCCTCGAACCGGCCCATCGCCGCCAGAAACCAGGAATGCCATTGACGTGCCACGGAGTAGCGGGGATTGAGCTCGATGGCACGGCGGAACTCACGCTCCGCGGCGGCCCACTCCCAGTCGTAGATGAAGGTCACCCAGCCCAGCGAGGTATGGGCTTCGGCGAGTGTCTCATCCAGCTCGATCGCTCTCTGCGCCTCCGACTTTGCCCGCTCCATACCTTCGAATACCGGAGCTCCACGGTAATCGAGATCGAGGGCGTATGAATCAGCCAGTCCACTATACGCCAACGCGTAGCTGGGATCCTCGGCGATCGACTGCTCAAAGTACCGGATGCCCTCCTTGATGCCCTCCTGGGTGCGGCGGTTCCACCAGAAGCGTCCCTTCAGGTAGAGACTGTATGCCCGCACATTCGACGTATAGCGCACCGGCGTGGGATCGCCGAGGTCGCCCAGCAGCGTCGATCGCAGGGTCCGCACAATTGTTCCGGCGATCTCATCCTGGATAGCGAAGACATCGGACAACTCACGATCGTACCGCTCCGACCACAGCGTTTGCCCATCGTCGACGCTGCTCAGCTGAACTGTGATCCGAAGCCGGTTGCCTGCCTTGCGCACCGTGCCGTCGAGAACTGTCGACACATTGAGCCGTGCCCCCAGGGAACGCACGTCCTCCCGCAGATTCTTGAGTGCGAAGACCGAGGTTCGGGAGGCAACCCGTAGCCCCTCGACCTTGCTCAACGCAGTGATCAGCTCGTCGGTCATCCCGTCGCTGAAATACTCGTTCTCGGGATCGGGGCTGGAGTTCACCAACGGGAGCACCGCGATACTGCGGCGATCGGTTGGCGCGACCACCGGCTGGGGGACCGGACCCGGGGCAACCAGCGCATCGCAGAATTCGGCCATGGTGGCAAACCGCTCGCCGGGCGCCTTCGCCAGGGCGCGTTGCAACGCCTGCTCCACCGTGTGCGGCACAGTGGGCCGGAGCGAGCGGATCGGCGTGGGCGGCTCGATAGCGTGACGCGCCATCGTGGCTCGCGAACTGGAGCCGGCGAAGGGAGGCTGGCCACTGAGGATCTCGTAGAGAACACAGGCCAGGCTGTAGAGGTCGCTGCGGCCATCCAGCTCGCGCTCGCCGCTGGCTTGTTCCGGGCTCATATAGGCCGGAGTTCCTACCGCAAGGCCCCGCTCGGTGATGTAGATATTGTCGCCACCCGCGGCCGACATGGCCGTCGCCACCCCGAAATCGGCAACGACCGGCTCTCCTTCTTGCAGCAGGATGTTTTCGGGTTTGATATCTCGATGAATGACGCGGTGGCGGTGTGCGTACCCCAGTGCCTGCGCTACCGCGATGGTGATGCGCAGCGCCGCGTCGATCGGCAGCTGGCCTTCGCGCTGGAGCCGGTCGCGCAGAGTCTCGCAGCCGGCATAGGGCATGACGAAGTAGAGCAGCCCATCACATTCACCTGAATCGTGGACCGGGAGGATCTGGGGATGCGAGAGCCTTGCGGCAATGCGGATCTCCCGCAGGAATCGCTGAGGCTCGTAGGCCTGGCCATTGCCGGGGAGCAGGACCTTGATGGCCACCTTCCGGCCATGCTTGAGATCTTCGGCCAGGTACACCACGGCCATTCCGCCGCGACCGATCTCTTCCTCGATCCGGTATCGGTCGGCGACAGCAGCCTGCAGGCGTTCGGGTACCGCGGTCACGTAGGCTCACTCGAGCTGGGCTACACTGAAGGGAACCCTTCGAGCACCGAATCACAAGCCGGAATGAAAGCAATCAATGCCCGCCGTGAGGCAGGTGTGGGATATTCTCGATGAAGCGCCGGATGCTGCCGAAGTAGTTGAGGGAATCGAGGTCAAAGGTGTCCCCGTGTCCACCGTTCAGCTCCACGAAGGTCTTGGGAGGAGGCGCTGCCTCATATAACCGCCGGCCATGAGCCAGTGGGATGACCTCATCACCTCTGGCGTGGAGGAAGAGTTTGGGAACGGTCACCTTCGAGATCTTCTCGATCGAGGGGTACCGGCTGGCCGCAATCCAGCGGACCGGTATGAAAGGATAGAGCTCCTGTCCTCGCTCGATGGCCGAGGTCAGAGCCCCTTCCACGATCAAGCCTCCCGCGGAGACGCGGCTCACCAGATCGATTGCGACGGCCGAGCCCAGGGAATGTCCAAAGACAACGATTCGCTCCGCCGGCACGCCGAGCGTCTTTCGAAGGTAGCGGTAAGCCGCCTGAGCGTCCTTATAGAGTCCTGCTTCTGTAGGCAGCCCCTCGCTCTCGCCATACCCTCGATAATCAAACGCCAGAAGGTTCAGCCCCAGCTGGCCTAAACCGGCGTAATGAGCAGGACGGCCGAACTCCGAGAGATTTCCGGCGTTGCCATGACAGATCAGTAACCAAAGCCCGGTCGAGTCCTCGGCGGCGGGAATTATCCAGCTCACAATGGTGAGACCATCCTCGGTGGGGAACTCTACCCGTTGCACCGAAAGACCGAGATAGCTGGGCGGAGAAAGCAGCTTTCGTTGGGGACCGGGAAAATAGATCAGACGGGACTCGTTCAACCGCAGCAAGAGGAGGAGCCCAACGTATACCACAACCACCAGCAGAAGAAGGCTCCAGCTCATTGCTTTCACCGCGAATAGCCTCAGGCGGGATAGTATCGCCCCGACCGGCGAGACATCTCGAGGAGCGCAGCCGCCGGGCGGAAGCGCTCACCAAACTGTTCCTGCAGGTGGTACAGGGTTTCTACCACCCGACTGGCGCCGAGGTCATCGATCATCCGTAGCGGGCCGCCGCGAAAGGCCGGGAAGCCGATACCAAAGATGGCCCCGATGTCGGCATCTCTTGGACTCCTCACCACGTTCTCGGAGCACGCCGTTGCCGCTTCGTTCAGCATGGAGTACACCAGGCGACGCTGAACCAGCTGGGGATCTGCCTCAGCCGGCCTGACTCCAAGAAGCGGGTAGACACTCTTGTCGACGCCGGCCTTGTGTCCTTGGCGATACTGGTAGAATCCCCGGCCATTCTTGCGCCCCAGGCGAGTGGCGCCCAGCATGCGTCCCAGTGCGCCGGCGGGCTTCATCCGCTCACCGAAGGCGGCGTGCATGACGTTCCCGGCCTTTTCCGCCACGTCCAATCCGATCTCATCCAGCAGGGCAACTGGACCAACGGGGAACCCGAAGGAAGTCATCGTGCGATCGATGACATCGATGGGCACACCCTCCTGGAGCAGGTGACCCGCTTCGTTCAGATAAGGAGAAAGGATGCGATTGACCCAGAACCCGGGCCGGTCGGCCACAACGATGACGGTCTTTCCCATGCGCCGGCCGAACCGAACCGCGGTGACGATGGTGTCTGGACTGGTGGCGGGGGATGGGATGACCTCGAGGAGTGGCATCCGTTCGACCGGAGAGAAAAAGTGCATGCCGAGGACTCGCTCCGGCCTTCGGGCATACTCGGCGATATGTCGGATCGGGATGGTCGAGGTGTTGGTAGCAAAGATGGTGTCGGGCCGCACCCGTTCCTCCACTTCTGCCAGCACCTTGCGTTTGGTGTCCAGGTCTTCGAACACCGCCTCGATGACCAGGTCCGCCCGATTGAACCCACTGAAATCGGCCGAGCCGGAGAGCAGGGCGCTCAGACGCTGGTACTGCGGGCGGGTCAATCTTCGCTTTTTCAGCCGCTCGGCCAGCATCCGGTCGGCGGCTTTGAGTCCCTTACCCACCCGCGTCAGGTCAGAGTCCTTGAGTCGGGTATCCACCTCCACATTGAGAACAGCGGTTCCTGCAATACCCGCCCCCATGAAGCCGGAGCCCACGATGCCGAGCCGGCGGATCTGCCGCGGTGTCGCGCTGCCGGGTGGTACTCCATCGTCCTTCTTGAGGGCGGTGGTCGCGAAGAAGATCTGCACCAGCTTGCGGGAGACATCGCCCACTGCCAGCTCGCCGAAGGCCCGGTGCTCCTCGGCCAGTCCGGCAGTGACCCCCTGCTCCAGGCCGACCCGAACCGCCTCGAGCGCCGCCAGCGGCGCGGGATAGTGCCCTCCGGTTTTCTGGAGCACCTGCTTTCGAGCGCCCCGGTACACCAGCCGCCGTCCTGCCGAAGTCCGATCCAGGATCATCCCCGCCATGCCACCCTTGCCGCTGCGCCGAGGCAAGCCATTCCGGGCCAGACGATCCGCCGCGGCCACGGCTACTTGCCGCAGGATGCTCCGGGGAACGACCTCATCGACTAGCCCCAACCGGAGCGCCTTTGCAGCACGCTCGCTTCTGCCGGTGAGGATCATATCGAGCGCGGCTCGTGCCCCGATGAGCCGGGGCAGTCGCTGGCATCCGCCGGCTCCGGGGATCAAACCCAACTGCACCTCGGGGAGGCCGAGCTGGGTCTTGGGATGGTCGGTGGCAATGCGGTAATGACATGCGAGCGCCAGCTCCAGCCCGCCCCCGAGACAAGCCCCATGGATGGCGGCCACGATCGGCTTATGGGAGGTCTCCACCCTGCTGACCGTTTCCTGCCCCTCGAAGCTCAGGCGCTCGGCGGCGTCCTGGCTGGTGAGAGCGGTAAACTCCTCGATGTCCGCACCGGCGATGAAATTATCCGGCTTGCCGGAGATCAGGACCACGGCCCGGGCGGCGGAGTCCTCTTTGAGACGGATCAGCAAGGCCTCCAGCTCGACCCGCACGGCTGCGGTGAGCTTGTTCACCGGCTCACCGGGAAGGTCGAAGGTGATGAGGCAGACGCCGTTTTCGTTTTGGGTGGAGAAGGCGGACATGGTTGTTAGTCGCGAGTCACGAGTCGCGAGTCATTGATCGGGAGCGGAGAACATTGACCAGTCATCGCGAGCGGGTGTAAGCCCGCGTGGCGATCCGCGGCACTTGTATGTGATCGGCTGGATTGCTTCGGGCGCCAAGCGCCCTCGCAATGACTTACGACTTGCTCTGCGCAAACCGCGACTCGTGACTCGCGACTCGTCATCTCCTCTCCAACACCATAGCATACCCCATCCCGCCTTGAGCGCAGATGGAGAGGAGACCGAACTGCACGTCGCGCCGACGCATCTCGTTTGCCAGCGTGGTGACGAGCCGGGCCCCGGTGGCTCCGAAGGGATGTCCAATCGCGAGCGAGCCACCCGCCACATTGGTGCGGTCCCAGTCGACTTCACCCACCGGTCCCGGTAACCCCAACCGATCAGCCCAGGCCTGTGAGCCCCAAGCCTGGATGTTGGAGAGCACCTGTGCCGCAAAGGCCTCGTGGATCTCAACCAGTCCTAACTCAGCCCAGGTGAGCTCTGCCCGCTCCAGCGCCTTGGGAACAGCATAGACTGGTCCCATCAGCAGCTGCCAGCCGGGGTCTACGGCACTCACCGCATAACTTCTGATATACGCGAGAGGCTCATGGCCCAACGATCGCGCCTTCTCCTCGGACATCAGCAGGACGGCGGCCGCTCCGTCGGTCAGTGGTGAGGAGTTTCCCGCGGTGACGGTGCCGTACTTGCGGTCGAACACCGGCTTCAGCTTGGCTAGAGCCTCGAGTGACGTGTCGGAACGA
>JAICPP010000311.1 GCA_025929805.1 Gemmatimonadales bacterium
GCGCCCACACTGAGGTGCATATGACCACCGTAATGAACTCGAACGTTCGGCTCGCGTCGTCCAACAATGCAAGCAACACCACGGCCCCCACGCAGTTCGTCGCAACCAGGCTGGAGACCTACGCCTACCGGCGCTTCGGGGGTGGAGCGGCGCCGCCGCTGATCTTTCTGCAGCACTTTACCGGCACCCTGGACAACTGGGATCCGGCGGTGACCGACGCTGCTGCGAAGGGCCGGGAGGTCATCCTGTTCGAGAGCGCAGGCGTGGGCCGCTCGACGGGAGAGGTCCCCGATACGGTTCCGGGGATGGCCGCACACCTCCTCGCGTTCGCTGATGCCCTCGGTCTCACCCAGGTGGATCTGCTCGGCTTTTCCCTTGGCGGCATGGTGGCGCAGCAGGCCGCGCTCGACCGTCCCTCCTTCGTCCGGAAGATGCTCCTGGTCGGTACCGCCCCTGAAGGCGGCGAGGACGTCATGCACCTTGAGAAGCCGGAGCTCAGGCGGATTCTCGAGGACCCCAAGCTCCAGGGCTTGCAGGTGCTGGTGAAGCTCTTCTTCACTCCGAGCGAGTCGAGTCAGGCGGCAGGCCAAGCCTTCGCGGCGCGGCTCGAAGCGCGTACGGGGGAGTGGGAGCCCATTTCCGGGCCGAAGATCGCCCAGGCTCAGCTGGCGGCGTTTCGAGCCTGGGAACGCGTCGATCGCGAACGGTTCGGGGCGCTCCGGAGAATTACTCAACCGACTCTGGTCGTGAACGGGGTGCTGGACAACATGATTCCGGTCAGGAATTCCTATGCGCTGGCCGAGCACCTGCCGAGAGCCATGCTGCTGACCTATCCCGACGCCGGACATGGGTCGCTGTTCCAGTACCATGAGTCATTCGTGAGACTGGCTTCGCTGTTTCTCGATTCAGAGGTGATCTGACTCACGCCGACGGGGGTTTCAGACCGGAGTCATTCACCAGGGCATCGCCGCGCCCCGCGGCTAAAACGCTGTGAACCAACTCTACCCACTCTTTTCGCTAGTGCTAGGAGATCTCCATGCCTCCAACATCCGGCTCCGACGCCCTGAACATCGTACTCGTCCACGGCGCCTGGGCTGACGGCTCCGGCTGGGAAGCCGTCTACCGATTCCTGCGGAAGGAAGGTTTCCCAGTCAGCGTTGTCCAACATCCGACGATCTCCCTTGCCGATGACGTCCAAGCGACGAGACGGGTACTGGCCACGCAGAGGGGCCCGGTGATCCTCGTCGGCCATTCCTATGGCGGAGCGGTAATCACCGAGGCTGGCACTGACCCTGGCGTAGTGGGCTTGGTCTACATTGCCGGCTGGGTCCCTGACCAAGGGGAGTCGGTATCCTCCCTGATCGACGAACTCATCATGAGTGCCCCGCCGGGCGCTCCGGCGCCCCCGATCCTACCGCCTCAGGACGGCTTTCTGCTTCTAGACAAGGCCAAGTTCCCCGCTTCGTTCGCCGGCGACGTGGACCCGGAGCGGGCGGCATTCATGGCGGATTCCCAGGTCCCTTGGGGCGTAGGGGCCCTGACCGAGCCCATTAGTGAGCCAGCTTGGAAGTCGAAGCCGAGCTGGTATTTAGTGACCACCGAGGACCGGATGATCCCACCCCCCGCCCAGCGCTTCATGTCCAAGCGTGCAGGCGCGACAGTTGTCGAGGTCGCGGGCAGTCACGCGGTCTTCGTCTCCCAGCCTCCCGTGGTGACGAATCTGATCGTCCAGGCTGCCAGGGAGGCGATCGCACACGCCGGCTCAGGGCTCTGACGCCGGATCACAAGTCGTTGCCTGGCCTCCTTTCCCTCCCGGCCCGACCCGAAGGACACAAAACATCCGGAGACCGAGATCACCAACAATGGCTCCCGCTTTCGCGAGAGCCATTGTCTTTCCTGGGCTCGAATTAGACTCCCCTGATCCAGCATCCCGGGTACGAGAACTCAGGCCCGCGGAAATGAGTGGCCGCCCGGTGCAAGGACGACATCCATCAGGCACACCTCCAGATCAGCCCTGATGGGCTCGTGAATACCCGCGTCCACCCTACGGGCGGCGACGTCGCGAGCACACTCCTGTGGCTGGCAGTGCTTGAGACTAGGGCTTGTTATATTCCGATATGGGCATATATTTGCCTCATGGCACGAGCCGCGACCACAACGGACGCGTTCAATGCAGTCGCCGAGCCGCAGCGCCGGCGCATCCTCACACTGCTCAAGGGGCGGGAGCGCTCGGTGAACGAGCTGGCGGGGGCGCTCCGCGTCTCCCAGCCCCGCGTCTCCAAGCATCTGCGCGTACTGCGCGAGGTCGGGCTCGTGTCCGTGCGCGAGGCGGGGCAGCAGCGCCTCTACCAGCTCGATGCCCGGGGGCTCAAGCCGATCCACGACTGGGTCGGTGGATTCGAGGAGTTCTGGAGCCAGAGCTTCGATCGACTCA
>JAICPP010000215.1 GCA_025929805.1 Gemmatimonadales bacterium
ATCCATCGACTACTCATGTCTAGGAATTTAACCAAGGTGACCCCCTACTTACCCGCTTACCCGCTTACCCGCTTACCCGCTTACCCGCCTCCCCGCCAACCCTCATCCGCACCGTCTCGGCATGCCCGAACAGCCCCTCCGCCTCCGCAAGGGCGATGATCGAATCAGCGTCTTCGGCCAGCCGGCCGGGCGAGTAGCGGACTATGCTGGTTCGCTTTACAAAGTCATACACCCCAAGGGGTGAGGAGTAGCGGGCGGTTCCGCCGGTCGGGAGGACGTGACTGGGGCCTGCCAGGTAGTCTCCCACCGCCTCCGGGGTATCGTCACCCAGAAAGATCGCGCCGGCATTTCGGATGCCGCTGGCGACGCGCTCGGCTCCATCAGTCGCCACCTGCACGTGCTCCGGGGCTCGCCGGTTGACCACCTCGATTGCGTCCCGGAGCGATCCGGCCAGGACGATGAGCCCATTGCGCTCCAGCGCCGCGCGCGCGATCGGCTCGCGGGCGCTTCCGGCCAATGCCTGGTCCACGGCGGCGGGGAGTGCTTCGGCCAGATCAGGGTCGGTGGTGACGCACCAGCTGGTGGCATCCTCATCGTGCTCCGCCTGAGCGATGAGGTCGGCCGCGATCAGGTCAGGGCGAGCCGTCTCATCGGCGACGATAAGCACCTCGGTAGGACCAGCGATCATGTCAATACCGACCTGGCCAGCCAGTTGTCGCTTGGCCTCGGCTACCCAGCGATTACCCGGCCCCACAATCTTGTCGACGCGGGGGATGGTTTGCGTCCCGTACGCCAGTGCCGCAACAGCCTGCGCTCCGCCAATGCGAAACACTCGGGTGACGCCCGAAAGGGCACAGGCCGCCAGAACTACATCCGTGACGCCCTGGGGCGGCACCACCGCAACGATCTCCTGAACTCCGGCCACGAGTGCAGGCACCGCGTTCATGATGACGGTTGATGGATAGGATGCCTTGCCACCGGGTACGTAGAGTCCCACCCGGTCGAGGGGCGAGACTTTCATCCCGGTCAGGGTCCCGTCCGGTTCCGACAGATGAAACCCCACGTCTCGCTGGTGCTGGTGGTATTCGGTGACTCTCCGAACCGCGCGGGTAAGAGCCGCACTCAACGTGGGAGGGACTCGGGACAGGGCACCCTGCCAGCTCGCCGGCTCGAGCTCCCATTCCGCGGGCTCCAGATTCAATCCGTCGAACTTGCGGGTGTATTCCTGCACCGCATCGTCCCCCCGGGCCAGGACGGCAGCCAGGATTCCGCTGACCGTTTCACGGGTCTCGGGATCGATGCCGGCCAGCCGGGGAAGAAACGGCTCGAGCGCCTCGAAGGGTGGAACCGTCAGCCTGCGGATCAGGCGTCGCCCTCGCAGGGTTGCCGTTGCTTGACTAGACTTGGAACGTATGGAACCGGCAGAGTCGCCTCCGATACTACTCGGCCTGGTGGCCGTTGTCGTTCTGGTACTCGCCAATGCCTTTTTTGTCGCCGCCGAGTTCGGTCTGGTCGGTGCACGGCGAACCCGGCTCGACGAGATGGCCCGGACCGGGGACCGCAAAGCTAGGCTGGCGCGTCGCGCCGTACAATCGCTCGACCGCTATATCTCGGCTACCCAGCTGGGCATTACGCTCGCGTCGCTGGGACTTGGCTGGATCGGCGAGCCGGCTCTGGCCGGACTGATTGAGGGAGGGTTCAGCTGGCTCCCCCGAGCCATGGCCGTGGTGGCCACTCACGCCGTGGCTTCGGCTATCGCGTTCATCATCATCACCATCCTGCACATCATCCTGGGGGAGCTGGTTCCCAAGGCGGTCGCCCTGCTCTATCCCGAGCAGGTCAGCCGGTGGGTGACCGCCCCGCTCCTGGGATTTGCCTGGATCATGGCCGGTCCCATTGCGGTGCTGAACGGAACCGCCAATCGGCTGCTGAAGGTGCTGGGGATCGATCCGCCGGGTGACACCGAGCGCCTCCACTCGCCCGAAGAGATCCGTATGCTGGTCGAGCAAAGCACCGAGGGCGGTAGTCTGCTGCAGGAGGATGCCCGCCTGCTGGAAGGGGTGTTCGAGTTCAGTGAGAAGACAGCTCAGGAGGTGATGACCCCACGGACCCAGATGGCTGCGCTGGATGCGGACCTCACCATCGAAGCCGCCGCCGACCAGGTAGCGATTTACGGCCGGTCCCGGTATCCCGCATACACCGAGTCACTGGACGACATCATCGGCGTAGTGCATGCAAAGGACATCCTGGCCGCGCTCCGATCCCGACCCGGCCAGACCATCCGGGTCATCATGCGCCCCCCGCTGTTCGTACCGGGTACCCGGGAAGTCGAAGACGTGCTCGCGGATATGAAGCGGCTCAAGACCCACCTGGCCCTCGTGCTGGATGAGTATGGCGGAACCGCCGGCCTGGTGACCATGGAGGACCTGCTCGAGGAAATCGTAGGACCGATTTACGACGAGCACGACCCGCAGGATCGCCGTGGTGCCGACGACGGTGGCCCCCGGCTGGACGGCTCCATGCCGATCTCCGAATTCAACGCGGAGTATGGCACCTCCATCGACGACACCGACTACACCACGGTAGGCGGGTACGTGTTCGGCCAGCTCGGGCGTCTGCCCAGGGTAGGAGATCGGGTTACCGTGGGCTCCTTTACCTTCGAGGTAACGGAGATGGAGGGTCGCCGGGTGAAGACCATACGCCTCCATGTGGCCCGGCCGGAGGAGACGCCAAAAACGGAGGATGCTGCCGCGGCCAAGCCAGCCTGATTCCGGGTGATGTTTCCCTCTTCCATCGCAGCAATCCCCCCAGGAGCTCTCGATCATACCGGTGAGGCGGCACGGCGCCGTCGTCATCTCCAGCGTACGTCCGTGGCCGTGCTCGAGCGGGCCGGGTACGAGGAGTTGATCCCGCCAACTTTCGAGTACGAGGACACCTTCCTCCGCGCCGGCGGGCCGGGCGTGGCCGAACGACTGGTGCGCTTTCCCGACCGGGACGGCCGCATCCTGGCCCTGCGTTACGACTTTACCGCCAGCCTTGCACGGGTTGCCGCCACCACGTTTTCCGCTACTGCGGGTCCCCTGCGGTTGTCCTACTCCGGCATGGTCTACCGGCAGGAGCCGGAGCGGGGCGGTCGCCCGCGTGAGATGTTGCAGGTCGGCGCGGAGCTGCTGGGCCAGAACGACCTCAAGGCGGATATCGAGACCGTTCGGTTGGCCCTTTCGCTGCTGCAGGCTGCGGGGTTGCGCGACTTTCAGCTGAACCTGGGCCATGTGGGCGTGCTTGCCGCAGGGCTGGCCGCCATTGATGAGCCGCTCCGCGCCGACGTACGACGCTGGATCGACCGAAAGGACCGAGGCAGTCTCTCCCGGGCATTGGCCAACTTCACCGGCGATGCGTGCACCCTTACAACCCTGCCCTTCGTGATTGGGCGGCGTGATGCGCTCGAGGAGGCGGCTGGTCGAGCACCTCAGGCCTCGCAGGCCGGACTCCAGCACCTGCTGGCGCTCGATGCCGCGCTGAGCGCCGGTGAACGCGCCCATCTGGTCTACGACCTGGGCGAGGTGCGGGGATTGGATTACTACACCGGCATCCATTTCGAGCTTTACCTGGCGGGAGCCAGGCGCGCGGTTGGCGCCGGGGGCAGGTATGACGATCTCATGGCGCGCTTCGGGCGGCCCATGCCCGCAGTAGGTATGTCGCTGGACCTCGATGCGTTAGCGGAGGTGGAGGTGTGAGCCGGTTGAGAGTCGCACTTCCCAAGGGACGGTTGTTCGAGCCGTCGGCGGGGCTGTTTCGAAGTGCGGGGGCAGCGATTCAGGACAGCGGGCGAAAGCTGCTGATACCATCAACCGATCCAGCTATCGAGTTTCTCGTGGTCAAGCCCGGTGATGTGCCGGTCTACGTGGAATCGGGAGCTGCCGATCTCGGCATTACCGGAACCGATGTGCTCCGCGAGAGTGGAGCCGACGTTCTGGAACCGCTGGAGCTCCAGTTCGGGTTTTGCCGGCTGGTCGTGGCGGCTCCAACCCACGCGCACTACCCTGCCCTGCCGGGCGGAGTCACCGCCCGGGTGGCCACGAAATACCCCCGGCTGTCACAGGCCTTCTTTGCCGCGGCCGGCCGGCCGGTGGACATCATCCCGGTGGGCGGCTCGGTGGAGGTGGCGCCACTGCTCAGCCTGTCGCACTGGATCGTCGATCTGGTCGATACGGGAAACACGCTCAGAGCAAATGGGTTGGTCGAGCGGGAAACGATTCTTCACTGCGGTGCGGTCCTGGTGGCGAATCGGGCAAGCCAAAAGCTGAAGCTGGATGCGTATCTAGATCTGATGGAACGATTAGAGCACGCTGGATAGCGGTCGCAGTGCGTATGTCATTTCGATCTCACCCGCCCAGCCAGCTTTGCCGCCAGGTCGATCGCCGCCCTCATGCTAGAGGAATCCGCCTTCCCGGTTCCCGCGATATCGAAGGCGGTTCCGTGATCGGGTGATGTGCGGGGGAACGGCAGTCCAAGGGTCACATTCACCGCTCGGCCAAACGCCGCCACCTTGATGGCGGTCATGCCGACGTCGTGGTAGGGCGCCAGCACCGCGTCAAACTCGCCTCGCATGGCTCGCACGAAGATCGTGTCTGCCGGGAATGGACCAGCCGCCTGCAACGCGGTCGCCGCCGGGCCCAGGACTCTTTCTTCCTCGTCGCCGAACAGGCCCGACTCGCCCGCGTGCGGGTTGAGGGCACACACTGCAATTCGGGGGTGCTCCAACCCCCACCACTCACGCAGCGCCCGCTGCACGACTCTTCCGGTCCGCACCACCCGGTCCACAGTCAGGAGAG
>JAICPP010000277.1 GCA_025929805.1 Gemmatimonadales bacterium
AGGGAAGCTGCGGAGTACCTCGCGAGCATAACGCGGCCACTACGCGGCCAAGGGATCCGGGTGCAGACGCAGATCTTGCAGGGCTTCCCGACCAACCAGCTTCTGGCCTACGAGAAGGAGAGCGGGGCCGACCTAGTTGTGATGGCAACCCACAGCCGAACCGGCCTGGATCGGCTCGTCTACGGCAGTGTTGCCGAACGCGTCCTGAACAACGGCACCGTGCCAGTGTTGATGATCCGTCCGAAGGAATAGCCTGCCGAGAAGGCGCGCCGAAGCGTAATACCGGCCGGGAGGGGCTTGTTCCCTCCCGAAAAACCCGCGCCGTCGGCCAATATCGCGGGCGGAACTTCGGCTGGCCAGCCCCTCACCGGCGGTTGGGAACCACGGTGGAAAGAGCAACCTAGACGATCGCCCGCGCCATGATCAGCCCGAGGTTCGCCGCCAGCAGGCCCAGACCCAAATGCGTCGCCTCATAGACAAGGAGCGATCCGTAATCCCCCGACTGCACCATCTGGAGCCCCTCGTAGCTAAAGGTCGAGAAGGTGGTGTAGCCGCCGAGCACCCCGACCGCCAACAATAGCCGCGCCTGGCTCGATAACGCGCCCCGGTCCACCAATCCCAGCACCAGCCCGATAATCAGCGAGCCGCTCACGTTGATCACCAGCGTGCCCCAGGGAAAGCTCGAACCCACCCAGCCCTGGATCCAGCCACCGATCAGATAGCGCGCCGTCGCCCCAATCGCCCCGCCTACCGCCACCAGCAGGATATTCATCGGCCGCCACACTTACCGGCCTGTGTCGTTCTCCAGCCCGCCGCTGTCCCCATCCACTTCGCCATCCCCTCAAAGCCCAACCCGGCTTCAGTCCACCACAATCGCCCGCAGCAGTTCCGCCCGGTCGACGAGCCCGACCAGCCGTCCCTCCGCGTCCACCACCGGCAGGATCTTATACTCTCGCTCCAGCATGAGCCGGATGGCGTCCCCAACTGGCGTCTCCGCCCGTACCGACTCGCCGCGTGGCAGCATCAAGTCCACCGACCGCAACCCATCCGGCGCCACCTCTCGGTGCCCAAACGGTAGCTTCCGCATCAGCACCTGCGCCAGACCCGGTTGCGCCTCAGGCTCCACCCGCCGCAACAACTCGGTGTCGGTAATCACCCCGATCGGCCGCCATTCGCCGTCCACCACCACCACCCGGTTCTGCCGGCTGCTCACCATCGCCGCCAGCACTTCCCCCAGCCCGGCATCTACACCCACCGCCGGCACCTGCCGGCTCATCACCACCCCCACCGTGCCCGCCCCGGTCTCCACCGGCCTCGCCGGCTCCATGAGCGCAGCGCCCAGCCCCGGCTCCGCCACCGTCCGCAGCACATCCACCCGCGAGATGATCCCCACCACCCGGGCATCGGCATCGACCACCGGCAGCGGGTTCAAACGCTGCTCCGCCATAAGCCGCCCAGCCGCAGCCAGGGTTGTCTCCGGACGCACCGTCACCACTTCCCGCGTCATCAGGTCCGCCGCCGTCTTTGGGCTCTCCATCTCCAAACGCCGGAGCTCCCGCTCGACCGCCGCTCCATCCAGCGCCGGCAGCAATTCCACCTGCAGGCGCAGCCCGCCCCGCTCGATCAGATCCCCACGAGTCACCAATCCCACCAAGCGCCCCTCCGGATTCACCACTGGCAACGCCCGGTAATCCCGTGTGATCAGGAGCGCGGTCAATTCCCGGAGCGAGGTCTCCGGCTGGACCGTCAGGGGGTCCGGCGTCATCACCTGGCCAACGGTCCGCTCCTCAGAGACACGGTGTGGAACCGGTACCGTTGCTTTGACCAGGCCGATCAGTTCAGCCGTGATCAAGCCCTCGGGAACCATGGTCCGGATGGTGGGCAGCAGTTTCTCGACCCGATCCGGCCGGTCGATCCACTCGATAACCAGCGGTAGATTGGTACTGAGCATTTCGATCGAGACGGTGCGGATCTTGTGGTGCACGCCGAATCCGGCGATCCCGCGAAAAAGGGTAGCTCCCATTGCCTCGTGTTTGCGAAGGTAGTCGAGGATGGCCAGCGAAAGTGGCCGGCCATGCCAGTGATCCTGCTCGTTCAGGTAGATGCGAACCCGGCGGATCTGGGGTGTTTCCACAGCGCGGGCTCCTTTGTCGGCTAACGGATGATCGGCAGCGACCTGGGAGCGTGATTGCTTACCAGATCGGAAATCAATGGACCCGGCGCACACTGATCATAAGCCTCCGGGTTAAGGCGCATCAATAGGCGCGCGGTGGGCTACTGGCTAGTGTGCATGCGTGCTTGATCCGGTGTACACTCCGCGAAACGGGAGCGGGGCGACCGCCCGTTCCCAAGTGAATGGCGTACGAGAATGACATCTCGGCGCCGTTTCGTTTTGTTACGGACACCGGCGGTCATTGAGGCATGTGGGGGACAACAGGATGTTCAACCGGGTCGAGGTTATGCACATCAACACCTACTGCGGGGATGCAGCCGTCAATGGGGACACCGAATGGCAATATCGCATCGATATCGACCGGCGGATCTTCAGCGTCAACATCTCAGGCGGCGAAGATCCCGCTGAGCCCTACTGGGTGACCCTTCGAGAACGAACCGGAATGCACGTCACCGGGCCATCAAACGGGCATAACAGCCATGTGGAAGCCTGCGTGCACGGTACCAGCGTCGTTGATGCCGTCTTCGCGGCCACCCAGGCCGCCCTTCGCATCGTAGGTACCGAGCCGGCTCCCGGCCCCCCTTCCGGCGATATCTGTCCGAACTAACACCACCAATGTTCTCCGCCGCGCGTTCCCGTGATAGCGCGAACTCTTCCCGGAGACTGGGCAAAGAAGAGGCAAGCCCTTCCAGAAAAGCTACACTATAGGCAAGCTTTTCAGGAGGGGCAAGCCCCTCTTCTACGATTCGTTCGGGGTATCCTCATCTCTCGACCGCCCACGGCGGACGACCCGTCATTGCGTACTGGCAGCTTCCTCGACACTGGCGAGCGCACCGTACCGCGCGAGCCGGTCAAGGAGCAACTCCCGGATGGCGCGATAGGCTTCGTGAACGCGGGGGCTGGCCAGCGTGTAGCACGCCTCCGAGCCACGCTGCGCCATGAGCACGAGCCCGTACTGGCGTAGCACGGCCATGTGCTTCCGGATTCTGGCCGACGGCTGCCCGGTCGCCTCGACCAATTCGCGCATGGTGCGGGGTTCCATGCTGAGCTGGTGAATCAACTCCATCCGGAGC
>JAICPP010000237.1 GCA_025929805.1 Gemmatimonadales bacterium
CGCGCGCTGGGTGGCCCCAAGCTGGCGCCGGTCGTGAGTCCGGGGAAAACTCGGTCAGGCAGTACCGCCGGAGTGGTGGGCGGTCTGCTGGTGGCTCCTGCCTTTGCTGCGCTGATCTTTTCCCGGGTGGGGCCCGAAATCCCATTGTGGCAGCTGGTCGTCATTGCCGGGGTGCTCTCGGTCGTGGGCCAAGTCGGTGATCTCGCGGAATCCCTGTTCAAGCGCGAAGCCGGTGTGAAGGACTCGAGCTACCTGATCCCGGGACATGGCGGGGTGCTGGATCGGCTGGATTCCCTGTACTTCGTGATTCCGACTGCTGCGGCCTTGTATCACGGCTTCGGAGTGATCTGATGAGCGTGCTCCAGAGCCAGCGCGGGGTGGCGCTCCTCGGCTCGACCGGCTCGATCGGCCGCAGCACACTGGATGTGCTACGGCGCCAGCAGGAGCACTTTCGGCTGGTTGCGCTGACCGCCGGCCGGAACCGGGATGAGCTCGAGGCTCAGGTTGCTGAATGGCAGCCTGCATATGCCGCGCTTGCCGGTCTGCACCAGGATACGCGCTGGCCCACCGGACCCGACGTGCTGGTAGAAGCCGCCACTCATCCCGACGCCGACATCGTCGTGAATGCGGTAGTCGGTGCTGCGGGCCTGGAAGCCACGCTGGCGGCGCTCCAGGCGGGAAAGCGCGTGGCCCTGGCCAACAAGGAGACTTTGGTGATGGCCGGGGACCTGGTGGCCCAGGCGGCTTGCGCCGGAGGAGGCGAGATCGTTCCGATCGACTCCGAGCACAGCGCCGTGCTGCAATGCGTGACTGGGCGGGACGGCGGGCTGGCGCGCCTCATTCTCACTGCATCCGGTGGTCCGTTCCGTGCGTGGGATGCGGAACGGGTCTGGCATGCCACGGTGGAGGAGGCGCTTCAGCACCCCACCTGGCGCATGGGCACCAAGATCACGGTCGATTGCGCGACACTGGCCAACAAGGCGCTGGAGCTGATCGAGGCGCATTATTTGTTCGGTTTGCCCTACGATGCGCTCGAAGTGGTGGTCCACCCTCAGAGCGTGGTTCATGCTTTCGCCGAGTTCTGCGATGGCAGCGTTCTCGCGCAGCTCGGCTTCCCCACCATGGAGTTGCCGATCCTCTACGCTTTGACCCATCCCGAGCGGCTGCCCGATTCAGGAGTGCGTCGCTTTGATCCCGTGGCTGCCGGTCCGCTCACTTTCGAGCCGGTCCGCACCGACATCTTTCGTGCCCTGGAAGCTGGTGTGGCAGCGGGCCGTGCCGGCGGCACGGCGCCCGCCGTATTCAATGCCGCAAACGAGGTAGCGGTTGCCGCATTTCTGGAGGGGGCTATTCCGTTCGGCCGTATCAGTGAGACTATCGAGCAGACGCTCGAGGCGCATACGCCGTTCCCGGCCACATCGGTCGAGGCTGTCAGGACGGCAGACGAGTGGGCCCGTAAGAAGGCCCAAGAAAATGTGAGGCAATAGTGCTGATGACTGTGCTGGCACTCATCGTGGTCTTGGGCGTGCTGATCTTCGTGCATGAGGCGGGGCACTTCGTCGCTGCCAAGTGGGCCGGCATCTACGTGCATCGTTTCTCTCTGGGACTGGGTCCTCCTATACGCTGGTTGACCTTCCGCCGAGGCGAGACCGAGTACTCGATCTCCTGGCTGCCCCTGGGTGGGTACGTGAAGATGGCGAGCCGGGAGGAAGACATCGGAAGCAGTGCGCTCGAGGGCGGAGCTCCGACCGTGACGGTTCCGGCCGACCGCGTGTTCGAGGCCAAGCCCATATGGAAGCGCATGGTGGTCATCCTCGCCGGTGTTACCATGAATGCGCTCTTTGCCTGGGCAGTGTTCGCATTCCTGGCATACAAGAATGGACGCGAGATCGACCCGGTGACCACGGTTGGACGGGTAGTGCCCGAGATGGTGCCGGCTGAGGCAGCTGCGGTGACGCAAATTCAACCTGGCACCCAAATAGTCCGGATCAACGGGGATTCGGTGGCGTCGTGGGACGATCTGGTGAGCGAGATTGTTCATGCACCGGAACCCGAGATCCGGATGGAGTTCGCCGGTGGGTCGAGCCTGGTGCTTCCGATTCACCCCGATGCCATGGAGGCGCGACTCAAGCTGGCTCAGGCGCTCCAGCCGGCTCGTGCCCCCGTCATCGGCGAAGTCCTGCCCGACAAACCGGCTGCTAACGCCGGGATCCAGAAGGGCGACACGGTGGTATCAGTGAACGGCAAGCCGGTTCAGCAGTGGTACGACCTGCTCGAGGTGATTCTGGCCAGCCCAGGGAAGAATGTTTCGATGACCGTCGCCCGCAGCGGGCAACGCGCCGACATCCAGCTTCGGCCCTATCTCGACTCGCTGGCCGGCGTTGACGGCAAGCCCCGGCCGGTCGGCCGCATTGGCGTGATGGTGGCGGCCGATTTCATTACCGAGAAGCTCGGGCTGGGCCAGGCCATTGCCGCCGGTGGCGTGGCCACCATGCGAGCTTCGACTCAGGTCATTCGCACCGTCCGCGGGCTGTTCAGCGGGAGAGTCTCCGGACGAAGCATCGGAGGCCCGATCCTGATCGGTCAACTGGCCGGCGAGAGTGCCCGGCTGGGACTGGACACGTTCCTGAGCTTCATGGCACTGATCTCGATCAATCTCGCTATCTTGAACATGCTGCCCGTGCCGGTGCTGGACGGGGGGCAGTTCCTGTTCCTGTTGGCCGAGGCGGCCATTCGTAGGCCGCTGCCCCTCAAGCTCAGGGAACGGCTCACGACGGTAGGCTTGGTGCTCATCATCCTGCTGATGGGGCTGGCGTTCTCCAATGACTTCCGACGCCTGTTCGGCGGTTGATGGGGTCAGAGAGTGCTGGCGTTGGCGATCACCGCTTCCAGCTCTTCCAGAGCACGAGTCCGGCACTCCCGCTTGAGATCCTCGATATCCGTGGCGAGGAATTGCCCCAGGAAATCCTCGGTCGTGATCTCGAACGCCGGAGCCACCTTTTTGGCCGCCGTGTTGGAGTAGAGGGCGATGACCGCGCGGTCATCGAACTTATAGAAGGAGAAGGTGGGATAGCGACCGAATAGCCAGATCTGAGCTGGTTTCTGAAAGTCTCTGGCCAGGCGCGCAAAATACCGGTAGGCGTCGGTTACCAGGGCAGGGATCTGCGGCCCGTCCTCGAAGTGCCGGCTCAGCGAGAACATGAGCTCGTGGTTCTCCAGGTCGGGGAGGAAGACGTCGAGAGTGGTCTGGTCCCGTTTCAGAAACGCCTTGACTGCTGCATCATGATTCTCCCGCCAACGTCGTGAGTGAATAAAGTACAAGACCATCTGGTTGGAGGACGCTATCAGGTCCTCGAACCTCCCATAAAAGCCGGCAAAGGGCCCCACCCGGAGAATCCCGGATGCCAGTTCACGGCCGGAGGTAATCCGCTCCTCGGAGGGGTCGCTCATATCGGCAGAATGTAACCAACCCCTCGGTTTGCGGGGTTGCTCCAAGGCGGCCCCCCGCCTTATTTTTCCGTGCTACAACGGATTACGCGACGTGACTTTGCTTGAGGACAGGACGGAGCATGAGCTTCGATAAGCAGGCAGTGATGACCAAGCACCAGGCGCATCCCACCGACACGGGCTCGGCCAAGGTGCAGGTGGCGCTCCTCACCGAGCGGATCAACTCCCTCACGGAGCATTTTCGCACTCACTTGAAGGACCATCACAGCCGACGCGGGTTGCTGAAGATGGTGGGTACCCGCCGCCGGTTACTCACGTACCTCAAGCGAAGTGATCTACCGACCTACCGAGCGCTGATCGAGGAGCTCGGGCTCCGGCACTAGCCGCCGCCGCTGACAGGGGCGTCCTGAACAAGCATCGGGACGCCCTCGTTGCATTGGGAGTCGAGAGTCACGAGACACGAGTCGCGAGAGGCTTGAGAGTAAGCCGATGTTCAGCCCCGAGACTCGGGACTCGCGACTCGGCAGCAAAGACGCCAACCACAAAGAGAGAAGGTAAAGAAGTGACCGTCCAACGCATTGAAACCGAGTTCGCCGGACGCCCTCTGGTTCTGGAGACGGGCCGCTTCGCCCGGCAGGCTGCTGGCTCCGCCCTCGTCCGCTTCGGCGACACGATGGTGCTGGCCGCGGTGACTGTATCGCCCAACGTATCGTCGCTCCCGTTCTTTCCCCTCACCGTTGAATACCGCGAGAAGACCTATGCCGCCGGGAAGATCCCGGGCGGATTTCTCAAGCGGGAAGGCCGTC
>JAICPP010000045.1 GCA_025929805.1 Gemmatimonadales bacterium
ATCGCAGCCGCAGAAATCGATTGGCAGCGGGCATCGCCGTCGATCAGCGCCTCGTGAGTGTAGCCGATCTCAGGCAGCGGGAGTCCGTCGATGATGATGCGGTACCGCAGGCCGGCCACGCAGGCGGGGCACTGCCCCGCCGGAAACGGCGCCAGGGTGGACCGGCGGATCAGTCGGGCGATGGCTCGCCGCATGGCGATGGCGCTGGCCACTCGGATGTTGTAGCGATCGATCTCGTGGGCCGAGGCCGCCCCTATTCCGAAGGCCATCACCCGGCGTCGAACCCGTTCCGCCAGCCGGGTCCGGATAGATGGTGGAAGGATCTTGCTGTCGCGAAGTCCGCGCACCGCGGCACAGCCGCTGGGAAATACGACGGCCGCGGCCACCACTGGTCCAGCCAGGGGGCCGCGGCCGACCTCGTCTACCCCGACGAGGAGGTGCTCCTCCGCCCAGACTGCCCGCTCGCGGGCGAGTGTGGGTCGAGGAGACATGTCAGCTCTCGCGCTTCTCCCGGATTCGGGCGGCCTTGCCGCTCAACGCGCGGAGGTAGTACAGCTTCGCGCGGCGCACCCGTCCCCGGCGAACCAGCTCGACCGAGGCGATCGTGGGGCTGTGAACCGGGAATAAGCGCTCGACCCCCACACCCGCGGAGATCTTACGGACCGTGAAGGTCTCGCTGATTCCGGCACCGCGCTTGGCGATGACTAGCCCCTCGAATGCCTGCAGCCGCTCCTTGTCACCCTCGCGGACGCGGACCATGACCCGGACGGTATCTCCCGGATCGAATGCAGGAATGTCCGTGCGCAAGCCCTCACGGGCAACTTCTGCTAATCGTTCCATGGTCGGATCCTCCTTCGGTCCGGCGTTGGTAGCGGAAAAACTGCAACGATCTTAGTAGAGAAACCAGATTTTGTCACCTGCCGGGTCGCGAACCCGAGTCATTGCGAGGGTCCGAAGGACCCGCGGCAATCTGGTCGTGGTTGCAGCGGGATTGCTTCGGGCCGCTGCGCGTCCTCGCAATGACTGCTACTCCTCCTGGGTCCGCTCGAACTTCTCCCACAGGTCCGGCCGCCGCTCTTTCGTCAGCCGCTCGGCTTCTTTCTGCCGCCAGGCCGCAATCTGGCCGTGGTCTCCCGAGCGCAGCACTTCCGGGACCTCGTGCCCACGATACTCCGGCGGCCTGGTATAGCTCGGCGGACTCAGGAGCCCGTCATAGTGCGAGTCAGTGCTGGCCGATTCGTGATCGCTCAACGCTCCGGGTAAGAGCCGGACCACCGCATCGATCACACACAGGGCCGCCGGCTCGCCACCCGAGAGCACGAAGTCGCCGATCGACAGCTCCTCCGTAGCCAGCCGATCTGCCACCCGCTGATCCACATCCTTGTAGTGGCCGCACAGCAAGGTGAGCCCCTGGCCGAGCGAGAAGCGCACGGCGGCGTCGTGGCTGAAGCGGCGGCCCCGGGCGGAGAGCAGCACGACCGGGCCGGTGGGTTGAAGACTTTGCACGGCCTCGAAAAACGGCTCCGGCTTGAGCACCATTCCCGCGCCACCGCCGTAGGCGTAGTCGTCCACCGTCGCGTGGCGGTCGTGGGTGAAATCGCGGAGCTGAATCAAACGGAATCGCACCAGACCCGCCTCGGCAGCTCGGCTCGGTATGCTGGCCCCGAGGTACGGCGCGATGACTTCGGGAAACAACGTCACCACATCAATTGTCAGCATGAGCGGCCTCGCACGTCATCCCGAGCGTAGCGAGGGATCGGCGGGTCGAACGCTACCATCCCGATCCAACTGTGCAGGCCGTCCGATTCGTCGCTGCGCCCGGAATCACTACTCGAGCAGCCCTTCTGGGGGAGTGACGACTAATCTTCGCCCAGCTCTGTCCACCCGCTGCACGAACTCCTTCCTGTAGGGTAGCATGAACTCCCGCTTGGGACCCTGCACCTCGATCATCAGCCCTGCCGGGAGCTCGTACACCGCCGACACCAGGCCGAGCGGCGTATCGTCGGCCAGGCGAACGGAGAACCCGTCCAGCTCGTGGAGATACACTTCGTCTTGCGCCAGCGGCCCCAGCGTTTCCTGGGGAACCCCCAGGAATTGCCCCCGGAACGGGTCGAGGGCATCGCGGTGATCCACGCCCACGAACTTCACCAGCCACTCACGGTGATAGCTCCGGCTCCGCTCCACCGTAAAGGGCCCGGCTAGTGTCTCGCCGCTCAGACCCACCACCCAGAGCTCCCGTCCCGGGGCGAAGATAGCTTCCGGCGTATCGGTAAGTGGAAAGAGGGTGCAGTCGCCTTTCAACCCATGCGGTTTCCTGAGGCGCCCCACTACCACGTGGCCAGTCATACAAACCGGCACAAAAACGTGCGCGGGGAAAGAACAGCGTGAGCGGGAGCGTGCCCTTTACGCTGCATTTCCCGCTTACGCGTTTGCAGTTCCCGCTTACGCCGTTGCAGTACCCGCTCTTTCAAACACCCCAGCCTGCTTCAGCAGCGACTGGACGGTGTCCGACGGGGTCGCCCCCTTGGCGATCCACTGCCGCGCCTTCTCGGCGTCCACCTGTACCTTGTCCGCCGCGGTTTGACCCTTGGGGTTGTAGGTCCCCAGGATCTCGATGAAGCGCCCATCGCGCGGGGATTCTTGATCGGCGACGACGATGCGGTATAAGGGGACCTTCTTGCGGCCGATCCGGCGGAGTCGAATGCGAGTTGCCATGTGGGTTCCTGTTCTGGGTTAGCCGGGGAATGTGCCGCGTCCGAAGGGCAGCTTCAGGCCGGCGCCTCCGGTCTTCCCCGCAATCTTCATGAACTTCTGCATCTGCTTAAACTGCGACAGCAGCGTGTTGACTTCCTGAACCGTGCGGCCCGAGCCCTTGGCGATCCTGAGTCGTCGCTGTCCGTTGATCAGATCCGGATTGGATCGCTCCTTGGGCGTCATCGACAACACGATCGCCTCGACGTGCTTGAGCTTCTTGTCGTCGATTCTGGCGGCCTGGAGCATGGCCGGGTTCATTCCAGGAAGCATGCCGAGCACGTTCTTGAGCGGGCCCATCTTCTGCATCTGCTTCATGGCCCCCAGGAAGTCGCCCAGGTCGAGGCCTTTCTTGGACTGGACCTTCCTGGCCAGCCGCTCGGCTTCCTTCTCGTCGACGGTGTGCTGCGCTTTTTCCACCAACGAGAGAATGTCACCCTGCTGGAGAATGCGGCCGGCCAGCCGGTCGGGGTGGAACGGCTCCAACGCGTCCAGCTTCTCACCCACGCCGATGTACTTGATCGGCGCGTGAGTCACGCCGTAAATCGAGAGCGCGGCGCCTCCCCGCGCATCACCGTCCATCTTGGTCAGGATCACGCCGGTAATCCCAAGCGCGTCGTGGAATCCTTTCGCGATGCGAACGGCATCCTGCCCGGTCATGCCGTCGGCGACGAGGAGGATCTCATGAGGCGAGACTGCAGCCTTGAGCCGCTTCAGCTCGTCCATCATCTCGTCATCGATCTGCAGGCGTCCCGCGGTGTCCACCAGGACGCTGCGGGCGCGCGCCTTGCCGGCCGCGGTGATGCCGTCGCGAACGATCTTCACCACGTCTTTGGACGCGTTGTCGCTATGGACACCGACCTCGACCTGGCGTCCCAGCGTGTGCAGCTGATCGATGGCGGCCGGCCGGTAGACGTCGGCCGCGACCAGAAACGGGGCCTTCTGCTCCAGCTTCAACCGCCGGGCGAGCTTGCCGGCGGTGGTCGTCTTTCCCGAGCCCTGAAGTCCGACCAGGAGAATGATGGTCGGGGGCACCGTCGCATGGGCGATGGGCGCCTGCTTCTCGCCCAGCAGCGCTACCAGCTCGTCATAGACGATCTTGACCAGCTGATGGCCGGGTCGGACATCCTTGATCGTGGTGAGGCCGACGGCCTTGGCCTGCACTCGCTCCAGGAAGTCGCGGGTCAGATCGAAGCTCACGTCGGCCTCGAGCAGGATCCGCCGGATCTCCCGGAGCCCCTCCTTGACCGCGTCTTCCGTTAAAACGCCCCGCCCGGTGAGTCGCTGGAGCGTGGCGTTGAGTTTGCTGGAAAGCTCGTCGAACATAAGCCCGTAAGCTTAATCGTGGATTGAACTTTCTTCAAGGAGCCCGACCGCCTGTTCGCCGGTCCGCCGGTCCACCTATTCTTCTACCATGCAGGACATCAGCAACGCCGAGGAACGCCAGCGAAACCTAGACCGCATGAAGATGCGGGCGACCGGGCTCCTCGTGCTCATGGGCATCGTCTTCATAGTGGCGAGGGCGTATGAGGTCCAGTACCCCTGGCTGGGATACGTACGGGCAACAGCCGAAGCCTCCATGGTGGGCGGTATCGCCGACTGGTTTGCCATCACCGCGCTGTTTCGTCATCCCTTGAACATCCCTATCCCTCACACCGCGATCATCCCCAACCGCAAGGACCGGATTGGGCGAAGTCTCGGCAACTTCGTGCAGAACAACTTCCTCTCGCCCGAGGTATTGACCACGAAGCTCCGGGCGGCCCAGATCAGCCGGCGCGCCGCCGAATGGCTCAGCGCTCCGGAGCACGCCCGCACCGCGGCACAGTACATCACCTCGGTGCTTCGGGGTGCGGGAAACGTGGTACGCGATGAAGACGTGCACGCTCTACTCGACCGCACCGTGGTGGAGCCACTCCGCCAGATGCCTATCGCTCCAGTGCTGGCCAAAGGCCTTGGGTTGTTGACCGTAGACGACAGGCACCAGCAGTTGCTCGATCGGGTGATTCAGGGACTATCCCGTCTGGTGGCCGAGAACGAGGCCTTGATCCGGGACCGGATTGCCCAGGAGAGCCCCTGGTGGGTACCCAAGGTGGTCGATGATCGCATTCACCAGAAGGTTTTAGGGGGGATCGAGCGCACCCTGTTCGAGGTGGCGGAAGATCCCGACCACCCACTGCGCCACCAATTCGACGAGCTGCTGGCCGACTGGATAGTGCAGCTACAGGAATCTCCGGAGGTCATTGCCCGGGCCGAGGCCATCAAACATCAGGTACTGGATCCGGACACCAGCGGCCGGCTCGCCGCATCCATCTGGTCGGAGCTGAAGGAAATCTTAGGGCGGCAAACCTCCGGATCGAACGACAGTGCACCGGGCGCGGTAGCGCGGGGCCTCTCTGCTCTCGGAGCTGCCGCGCTGGAGGACGATGCGTTACTGGAGAAGGTGGATGGCTGGGTCATTGGCGCGGTACTTCGGGTAGTGGAACAGCATCGGGGCGAGGTCGGCCAGCTCATCGCCCAGACGGTGAGCTCCTGGGACCCGGCGGAGACATCCCGCCGCATCGAGCTCCTGGTGGGGCGGGATCTTCAATTCATCAGAATAAACGGAACTTTGGTTGGCGGTTTGGTCGGCTTGCTCATTTATACGGCCACTCAGCTCTTCTGACGATTTCCGAGGTGGAGACGATGCGTCAGGGTCTGATCGACGGTCGAGATAGGTCCGACCACCCGTCCCAACTCGTAGGAGCAAGCGCATAGAGCGTAGCGGGCCGGCCCTCCAGCTCGAGGCTCTCGAGCACCGTGCGATACTGTTCCCGCCTCGTGGCCCGCAGTTTCTCTCCATATCCTCCGGTGAACCGATCCGCCGAGCGTTTATCGTCCCATACCACGTACCAGACCAGCGCAGGGCCCGCAGACGTCTGGTAGACGCGGTAGCGATCTCCTCCCCATCCGAGGGGTCCGCCTTCCTTTACTTGATTGCTTCCGGCGAGTCGAGCCATGAGCACCCGAATCTCACCTTCACCCAGGACATCCTCATACACGATGCCGCTGCCCGAGGGGAACGCGAGGCTCACCGGAATATCCCGCCGCGCATAGCGATCGGGGAAGAGGATCTGCTCGGTCGAGACCGGCATGCGAGGCCCATACGGTACGGTATCGCGCAAAGGCGATCCCTCCCACCAGTGCATGAACTCGGCACCGGCCAGATAAGGAAAGACCAGGGCCTCCCGAACCACCAGCGGGGCCCGGGCAAAGATCGGCATCGAGGCTTGGCCTCCCCGGATCTGGGTGGAGTATTCCCTCCAGAAGTCTGCGCTCTTGGTAGGATCCATGTCCGGTGGGAAGAGTGCCTTCATGCCGGCCAGTGTCGCCTGACCCTCGAGGACCGACTGCGCCGCGGCGAGTCGGTCGTTGTTCGACTTGTCCTTCAGGATCGAATCCAATGGGACACGCTCGCCCTGCAGCGCGTGCACCATCTCATGTGCGATCACCACTTTGAGGTGCGCCGGATCCGCTCCGGTTACCCCGAACAGCATGGCTGAATCAGGATCGTAGTATCCCGCCACCTGCTCCGAGTACAGTTCCAGCAGCAAGGGACGCAGCTCGAGCGTATCGGGAAGCAGGCCGAACAATCGATATGCCGCCTCGAGCCCCTCCAGCTTGGACGAGGGGAGCTCTTCGTCGAGCTTGCGGAGCAGATACGCCCGTACCTCCTCCTTGGTCCGGAGGGCTGAACGCGGCGGAGACTTGAACCGGAGCCCGGTTGCCTGTTCTACCCTGGGGCGGAGGCTATCGACCATCCGGCTCAAGGCGTCGGGACCCGGCTTGGCCGGTCGCTCACCACGACAGCTCAGCAGGGCAACAAGAGCAAAGCAGGAAAGCCAGAATTGAGTCACGCGAGCCTCAGGAAGCGGCTGTATTCCAGCACGACGTCTCTCACCAGCGGCATGGCTCCGGAGAAGAGGAGCACGCCTGCGGCCAGAGCGAGTCCGACACCGAAGGGCAGGTACCCTTGAGAGTGAAGCCCTTGGGTGGTAGCGGGGGAAGCCACCAGCCGACCCCGTCGGGCCTCCCATAACGCGACCATACCGATCACCAGGCCCAGGACGACGCCTATGGCAGAAAGGCCGGCTCCCACCGACATGGCCACGGCGGCCGCCACCAGTCCGATGACCCGAGCCCACCACCGATCGTAGACCCCGGCAGGCAAGAGAAAGGACGCATAGTAAGCCAGCCCGGCGCCGAGCAATCCGTAAAACAGCGCATTCAGAACGTCTCCTACCAACCCAAGGGCTACCGATGCCGCAACCACCAGAATCGGCAGCATGCCGACCGCGAAGAGTCTTGCCACCAGCCTCCATCTGAAGCTTGGCACAGACGCAGGTTCAGGCTCCGGATCCGAGGGAATGCTTGGTGCCGTCCGGGACCACATGCTTGTGAGCAGAAACAGCACGGTACTGATCAGCGCGCCGGTCAATAGGACTGGAAAAATCGCCTCCCAGCCCAGGAAGGCGCCGATCATCCCCATCAGTGCGCAATCCCCGCCGCCCATGGCCTCCTGCCCCAAGGCCAGACCGGACAGCTCGCCAATCAGCAGCACGGCGCCCGCGCCTGCCAGCGCCCCCTGGACACTCACCAGAGCTTGAGTCGGATCGGGCCAGGCTGCGAGGGCAATTGCAACGAGGGTTCCCCCGATCGAGAACTCATGCGGAATGATGTACTCCCGGGCATCGGTCATGGCGATGCCCAACAGGATGGTTCCGAAGATGGCGCCCCGGAGCGTCTCCAGTGCAATGCCATGACGCCAGGCCATATAGCCCCAGATAGCTGCGGTGGCGAGCTCGATCAATGGATACTGCACCGAGATCGGCTCGCGGCACTCGCGACATCGTGCCCGGAGCAAGAGCCAGGAGATGACGGGAATGTTGTCGTGCCAGGCCAGCCCCTTGCCGCAACGAGGACAGCGCGAGCGCGGCGTCACTACCGATTGTTTAGGCTCGGAACCCCACCGGAGAATGCAGACGTTGAGGAAGCTGCCGATCATGGCACCGAGCACCGCCGCCGCCACGATCTCGAAACCGGCTGGTAGGTCACGCGGCACGGGTGACCTCATATAGGAGGATACCGGCAGCCACTGCAACGTTGAGCGATTCGACTCCCTGAGCGAGTGGAATTGCAATCCGCCGGCCGGCCACCCGCTCCAGCGACTCGCTCACTCCCGCCCCCTCATTCCCCACCACCAGCGCCACGGGTGGACGATCCGAGCTTCGGCGAGGCAGCTGGTCCAGCGGCTGACCCGAGGCCTGGGCAACCCAGATCTCCGCGAGTTGTAGCCGACTCCATGCCACGAACTCCTCGGGGCTCACCGGCACAGCGGGGAGCCGAAAGCTCGCTCCCATTGCCGCCCGGATGACCTTCGGATTGGTCAAATCGGCCGTCCCTTTCAGCGCGACCAGTCCGCTTGCGCCGAGTGCCATGGCGGTGCGCAACATAGTGCCCACGTTGCCGGGATCCTGCACCCCGTCGAGCACGAGAATCGTCCCACCCGGATGAAGGCGAATGTCGCCGAGCTTCCAGCGCCTCGGCTCGATGACTGCGACGACTCCCTGGGGATGCTCGGTGTCGGCGAGCGCCTCCAGTTCGCCCTCTGCGAAATGCTCGAGGTGAACGCTGCGCTCTGCCAGGGTTGCTTTGAGCGTCTTCCCGCGGGTGGTACTTTCCAGCGTCGGAGAGACCGCCGCGCCTCGAATCGAAATGCCTCCGGCGAGCGCCTCCTCCACGAGACGAACGCCCTCAGCCAGCGCTAAGCCGCGCCGCTCTCTTCCTCGGCGGCGGTGAAGGTCCCGAATCAGGGTCTGAAGGGAGCTGCTCATGCAGATGCTCACCCGATGAGGATTGCGCTCACCATCGCCGGCTCGGATTCCGGTGGCGGTGCCGGCATCCAGGCCGACCTCAAGACCTTCCAGCAGTTCGGGGTCTTCGGCACCTCAGTCATCGTAGCTCTCACGGCACAGAACACTCGTGGGGTGAAGGCGGTCGAGACGGTGCCCGAAACAATGGTGAGTGCGCAGCTCGTCGCACTGGCCGAGGACCTTCCACCGGATGCTCTCAAGACCGGCATGCTGGCAGAGGCCGGTCTGGTCCGGCTGGTTGCGCGCGCCATTCGGGAGAACGGGTGGACCCCTCTGGTGGTCGATCCGGTGATGGTAGCGACGTCGGGAGCCCGTCTCCTGAGCACCGAGGCAGAGGAGGTCGTACGCGAGGACCTGCTGCCGCTTGCCGCACTGATCACGCCGAACCTCGATGAAGCCGCTATCCTGACCGGCCGGGTAGTGCATGATGTACCGACGATGGAGCGAGCCGGTGCGACATTGCTCCGCTTCGGGGCCAGGGCCGCTCTGGTCAAGGGAGGCCACCTCGCATCCGACGTGATCACGGACGTCCTGGTGACCCAGTCTGGCGTTCGACACTTCAACCACTCACGCATTGCGACCGGCTCGGTGCACGGAACCGGCTGCACATTGTCGGCGGCTATCACCGCCGGCCTTGCACTCGGCCGTCCGCTGGAGCCAGCTGTGGCTGACGGGCTCGATTTCGTGCATCGGGCGATTGCGGCGGCTCCCGGCTTGGGAGGTGGGCACGGCCCGGTGAACCATACCGTGGCTGCCCCTACAACCGCTCGATGACTCCCCCGACCAGGCCCTCCAGCTCTCCTCTCACCCGATTGGCCGTCTCCAGCACCTCCTCGTGATTCAGCTTGGTGGGAGAGATCCCGGAAGCGAGATTGGTGACAACCGAGAAACCGAGACAACGCACCCCACGCGCGCGGGCTGCAATCACCTCCACCACGGTGGACATTCCGACGGCGTCCGCCCCCAACCGATCCAGCATCCGGATCTCGGCCGGCGTCTCGAAGCTGGGACCCAGCAGCTGGACGTAAACCCCTTCCTGGAGAGGAATGCGCCGGTCCATCGCCACCATCCGAGCCAACTCCCGCAGCGACTGGTCGTAAGGGTCCGACATGTCCGGGAAGCGGTCCTCTCCGGGCAACACCGGCCCGATCAGCGGATTCCGGAACGTCAGATTGATGTGGTCGGCAATCAGCATCACGGTGCCGGAGGAGAATGTTCGGCGGATCCCGCCCGCGGCATTAGTCAACAGGAGCGTCTGGACGCCCAGGCTGGCGAAGGTGCGGACTGGAAGAGCGACGGTGGAGAGGCTGTGCCCTTCATATAAATGAAAGCGGCCGGCTTGAGCCAGAACATCCTTCCCGGCAAAGCGACCGACAACGAGCTCGCCACTGTGGCCGATTACCGTGGTGTCCGGAAAGCCCGCAATCTCGCGATATGGAATTCTGACGGCATCAGAAAACTGCTGGGTGAGACCCCCGAGCCCGGACCCGAGGACGATACCGACCTTCGGCCGCCGGCGTCCGAGCTTTCCGCGAATGGTGTCGGCCGCTGCCTCGATCGCTCCTGTTCCTTCCCCGCTTTCCCTCCATACCTTCTCCGTCCTTTCGGCCATTTCAGTCCCCGCCCTCTTCACAACAGAATCCCCGCGATCGTCGCCGACAGGAAGTTCGCCAGCGTGCCAGCCAACATCGCCCGGATTCCCAGTCGGGCCAAATCGTGTTTCCGCTCTGGCACCAGTGCCCCGATGCCACCCAGCTGAATTCCGACCGAGCTGAAATTGGCGAAACCAGCCAGGGCAAACGACGCGATGGTGAATGAACGTGGATCGAGGGTGTCCTTGAGGGGACCAAGCTGGGAATAGGCGATGAACTCGTTCAACACCATCCGGGTGCCCAGCAGGCTGCCGATGGTGCCGCTGTCGTGCCACGGCACACCCATGACCCATGCGATAGGGCGGAAGATCCAACCCAGCACCGTCTGCAGATTGGCCGGAAACCACTCGGCATAGCGGTGGATAGCGGCGAAGCCGCCGTTGACCAGAGCCACCAGCGCCACGAACGAGACCAGCATGGCAATCACGTTGAGCATCAGGGTCAGGCCCTCGCTGGTGCCGCGGGCCGCCGCATCGAGCAGGTTTACGTCCTGCTTGGGCATATCGAGCTTGACCTTGCCGTACGTTTCCGGCACCTCAGTTTCCGGCTCGAACAGCTTGGCCATCATGATCGTCCCCGGAGCGGTCATGATCACGGCGGTGAGCAGATGCCGCGCTTCGATCCCGAACGCGATGTAGGCGACCATGATGGAACCGGAGATGTGGGCCATCCCCGAGGTCATCACGGTCATCAGCTCGGAGCGCGTCATCCGGGCCAGGAACGGCCGAATAGTAAGCGGAGCCTCGGTTTGACCCATGAAGATCGAAGCGGCCACATTGAGGCTCTCGGCCCCGCTCGCCCCCATTACCCGGCTCATCAGGACCGCGAACGCCCGGACAATCAGCTGCATGATGCCGAGGTAGTACATGATGGCGAATAGCGCGCTC
This sequence comes from Gemmatimonadales bacterium, assembly GCA_025929805.1. Lineage (GTDB taxonomy): Bacteria > Gemmatimonadota > Gemmatimonadetes > Gemmatimonadales > GWC2-71-9 > CAVVWJ01. Next base: position 11,200 of record JAICPP010000045.1, read on the forward strand.
ACGAAGATGATTGCCGGCAGGAGCTGAAACGCGAAGATGACGCCCAGGCTCGAGTCGGGCTTGCCCAGCTCGCCGAACACGAACTGGGAGCCGACGTAGGAGTAGTTGAGGATTGCGGTGACGAAGTTGCCGAGCGCCCGGAACAGCTGTTGTCCGGCGGGAATCCGCAGCACGAAGATGGCGAACAGCACCTGCAAGGCCAGACCCCAGGCCACCACGCGCCAGCGGATCCGTCTTCGGTGGCGCGAGAAGGCGAGCGCGACTGCCACGATGGCGACGATTCCGAGGATCCCGGTGAGCCGCGAAGCAACTCCCCGAGATTCCCGGCTGGATAGGGGAGTGACCGGAGTGGGCTCCGGCGGCGCGACAGCCTGGGAGTCGGCCTGCACTCCCGCCGTTTGCTGGGCCAGCACTCCGTTGACAGCCTGCCAAGTCAGTCCAGGTACCACCCAGGAGGCGAAGAGAGCGGCACCGAAGAGCAGAAGGGCAAGGGTCACAACCCGCACACTCCTGTTGGACGGCCACCAGCGTGTTCGCATGTGGTCCTTCTGCTTGAGAAGTCGCGAGTCCGACTAGATCGAGGCTAGCTCGTCGCGAACGCGGCCCAGGAGGTCGAGTCTCGCCGGCCAGGACAGGAACGCACTTTCGAATCCATTCAGGATCAGCCGATCGATCTCCTCGCGGGAAAAGCCGAGGTCGGTGTGCGCCAGCCAGTACTCATCGCTGAGTCTCACCCCGGTCATCAGCCAGGCGTCGGTGCACAGAGTGACGTTGAGGCCGGCGTCGAAGTACCCCCGCACCGGATGCTTCGACGCACGGCTGACCGCTCTGGTCTGCACGTTGCTGGTGATGTTCGTCTCGATCAATATGCGCCGGTCCCGGACGTACTCGAGTAATCGGCTACTCTCTCCTAGCCGGGTTCCGTGCCCGATTCGATTGGCGTGGCACAGGTGCACCGCTTCCGCGACCGACTCCGCTCCGGCGGCTTCGCCCGCATGCACCGTGATGCCGAGGTAGCCTCGCGCAGCTACGTCGAAGGCCGCCTTGTGCACCCCGGGTGGGCGGCCGGCTTCACCGCCCGCCAGATCGAAGGCGACGACGCCGTTGCCCTGGTAAGCTACGGACCGCTCGGCGATCTCCAGTGAGACAGCAGGGTCGTAGTGCCTGAGCGAGCAGTTGATGACCCGCGTGACGACGCCGAAGTCTCGCTCACCTCGGGCCAATCCCCGGAGCTCGGCATCGAGCACCTCTTCCAGCGTCATGCCGCCGACCCGGCTCAGCTGGGGGCAGTAGCGGACCTCCAGGTATCTCACGTTGTCTCGCGCGGCGTCCTCCACCATCTCGTAGGCCACCCGTTCCACTGCCTCCGGGGTTTGCAGCAACGCGATCGTGATGTCGAAGCGGCGGAGATAGTCCTCCAGATTGGTCGCGTTATCCACTCGCATGAATTTCCGCAGTGTTGCCGGGTCGGAGACCGGCAGTGACACTCGTGCCTGCCGGGCGAGGGCGAGCATGGTGTCCGGCCGGAGGCATCCATCGAGGTGCACGTGAAGCTCGGCCTTGGGGAGCCGGCCCATCAGCTCACGGGTCAGCATCGACGCCTCGTCGTGCCCGGACCACGACCCGCAAAATGGCGCCGCTCGCGAGCCGGGTTCCGGTCTCGACCTCGATTCCCCGCCCATCCGTCACGACGGCAGCGCCAGTGTCAATTCTCGACATCAGGCTTGGATCGTACGCAGAGACTGCCGCCCTGACATCGGCACCGGCCGCCAGCTCCAGGGCGCTGGCATTCACGAAGACGAGGATGGTGCCGCTCATTGCCGGCACGATGCGAGGAAGAGCCGAAATAGCGGCTTAGGTCGTACCAACCTGGCTCCCGTGGGTAGCAGTTCTGTCACGTGCTCAGGGTCCCGGTGAGACAACTCCGGGATTGGTTGTCATGCCGCTGTGCAGCGGCGCGCGGAATATGTCACCGCGCCGCAGAATCCGGCAGAGAGCCTGCGGCTACGGAGCAAGGGGAGACTCCCTTCACCATACCGTGACAGAAGCGTGACCGGGTGAGGACGCTGGCGGGATAGCCTTGCTTGTCTCGCCAGCGGAGCACGCCATGATGCCGTCATTCTCGTTATGCTTGCCCCTCGTACTCCTACTCGCATTGGACACAGCCGGGTGCTCCGGTCTGGTGGCCGGCCCCGAGCATGCCAGTGTTACTCCAGTTCCCGCTTCCCGAGATTCCGCCTACGTCCGAGCGCGCCGAGCGCTCCAAGGTGAATCCTTTACCCTGGATGTGATCGATTCGGCTGGAGGGGTCCTCACCGGCACGCGCTGGCCCAGTGGGACTGCGCAGCAGGGCACTTCGTCTGCCTGCCATGTTTCCGTGGCACTCCGCATCCAGGGAGGCGAATCCCATGCCGAGGTGAATACCACGAGTAGGTGGGTGGCTCCTGGTAGCATGAGCCAGAAGGCCCCTGAGGTCTGCGAAGAAGAGCGCCTCCAGGTGCTCGAGCGCACGGCTCAGGTGTTGGTGCCACCGGCCGCTCCATAGACCGGCCGGATCTCTCCGCGCGTAGTGACCGTCATTCCACTCCAGCCGTAGCATCATGCCAGCAGACTCGGAGGTCGGGACTGGGGTCATTCCTCCCGATCCCTTGTTTCCCGTCCCTCCTGTTCCTCCCCTATATTCGTGCCTACCCTCGCGTACGAGCCTGGCAATGACCCATCGCATCCTCGTTGTGGACGACGAAGCGGACATCACCGCGTTGGTCGCCTACCACTTGGCCAAGGTCGGGTATCGGGTATCCACTGCGGCCAACGGCCCCGATGCGCTGCGCTCGGCGCGAGAGGAGCGGCCCGATGTGGTAGTCCTCGATCTCATGCTGCCGGGGGTCTCCGGTTACGAAGTCCTCGCCGAGCTCCGCCGGCGCGAAGAGACCAAGGAAGTCGGCGTCATTCTCCTGACGGCCCGTCGGGAAGAGACCGATCGGATCAAGGGCCTGTCCCTCGGAGCCGACGATTACCTCACCAAGCCGTGCTCCCCCCAGGAGCTCTCCCTCAGGGTCGGTGCCTTGCTGCGCCGCCTGGCCTCGCCGGCTGTGAGCGCTGGATCGACCCTGTCCGCCGGGCCGATCACCATAGACCGTTCTGCCCATCGCGCCACGCTGAACGGCCGGGAGCTGAGTCTTACCGCTACCGAGTACAAGCTGCTGCTGACCCTGGTAGAACGCAGGGGGCGGGTACAGACTCGTCCCCAGCTGCTGGAGATGGTCTGGGAAGCTCAACCCGACATCCAGACCCGCACGGTTGACATGCACGTCCAGCGTCTCCGATCGAAGCTGGGCGACTCCGGCAAGCTGATCGAGACGGTGCGCGGGTTCGGATACCGATTCCGAGGAGGCGAGCGAGGAGCTCGGAGCCGGTGAGCTTCGCTCGGCGCCTGGTGCTCGGCTCCATCCTCATCCTGGTGTTGACCGTTGGGATCCTCTTCTGGTTGGCGGAGCGTTCCCTGAGACATGACCTCGAGGCGGATATCGCCCGAGGGCTGGAGAGCGAGGCCCGCCTGGTGCGCGAGGCCTTGCCGTCGGACTCACTCGCCTGGCCGCCCGCGGTCAGGCGTCTCAGTGCTCAGACCGGCCATCGGATCACCCTGATCGATCGAGAAGGCCGGGTTCGCGCGGACAGCGATTTTCCCCCGGGCCCCTTACCCGCCCTCGAGAATCACGCCGGGAGGCCCGAGGTTCGCGCCGCGCTGGCCGGCGAGCGAGGAGTGGCCAGCCGCCGGAGCGAAACCGTCGGACGACCCATGCTGTATGTCGCGATGCCGGGGCCGCCCGGCGCGATCCGAGTCGCCGCGGGTCTGGAGCAGGTCGATGAGGTCGTGGGCAGGGCTCAGCGCGCGGTCGCCGGGGCGGCACTGCTCGCCTTGCTGATCGGGGCTCTGCTCGCCCTGGCGGCAGGGCGCTCCGTCGCACAACCGCTGGTCGAGATCGGCTCTGCCGCCCGCGCCATAGCCGCGGGGGCCCTACCCCGCTTCCCTCGATCCGGCATTCCCGAGATAGACAGCCTGGTTCACGCGCTGCGCCAGATGCACCAGCAGCTCGGTGACCGGTTCGCCCAACTAAGGCACGAGCAGGCGGAGACAGCCGCACTGGTTGAGTCGATGATGGAAGGGGTCATCGCTGCGGACGAGCGGGGCCGCACGGTCATGGCAAACCCGGCCGCACGCCGAATGTTGGGTTATGACCTCGAGGAATCGCTGCCGGATCTTCCCGCTCTGTTCCGGATCAAGGCTGCGCGCGCGGTGGTCGATGCGGCCCTACAAGGCAAGGCGGTACAGGATCGTGAGCTCGAGCTGGACGATCGGGTTCTCTTGATGAACGCTCGCCCCCTGCCGGCCGGTGGTGCTGTGCTGGTGATGCACGATCTCACCGAGATCCGCCGGCTCGAGGCTATTCGGCGGGACTTCGTGGCCAACGTCTCCCACGAGCTCAAGACCCCGCTGACGTCGATCTCGGGCTATGCCGAGACGCTCCTGTCGGATACGCCGGAACCGGAGACCACCCGCCGGTTTCTCACGACCATTCTCGGCAATGCCAAGCGAATGCAGCGGCTGGTGGACAACCTGCTGGACCTGGCGCGCCTCGAGGCCGGGCACTGGCGGCCGGAGCCCGAGCCCCTGGAGGTGGCCGATGTCGCCAACGATGCCTGGCACTCGATCGAGGACGGCGCTCGCCCGGTCCCGGTTGAATTCACCGTTGAGGTCGGCTCGGGAGCCGAGACCGTCGTGGCCGATCCCGACGCAGTGCACCAGATACTCACTAACCTGATGGAAAACGCCCTGCGCTACACCCCGAGTGGAGGACGGATCATCTGCCGAAGCTCGGCGGAAGGTGACGGCATTGCGATCAGCGTGGCTGATACCGGCTCCGGTATCTCTCCCGACCACCTGCCCCGGATCTTTGAACGGTTCTACCGCTCAGATCCATCCCGTTCGCGTAACGAGGGTGGGACTGGCCTGGGTCTGGCCATCGTCAAGCACTTGGTCGAGGCCCATGGCGGACGCGTGTCGGCCGAGAGTCAGCGTGGTAGCGGCACCACCATCACCTGCTGGTTCCCGACGGGAGCGGTCCAGGAGTCGCTGGCCTGACGCTACGTGCTTCGCTAGGTAAAAAACTCCGCTGGCGCCCCCAGGCCTGAGCGCGGCTCAAGGAGTCGGGAAATTGGTCGTCACGCCCCCGGCTCGGACGGTACGCGCGACGCGCTCGGCAAATATGCGTGTCCCTGCGCGCACCATCGCGTCGGGCTCCCCTTTCAACTCGGTGGAATCATCGAGAATGATGGTCCCCGATGAGACGTGCACCAATTGGCCGGTGAGCAGCCAGATCAGGTTGCTCGTCTTACTTACCTTGGCGAGCACGACCCACCGCGCCCCGACCGCTCGGCCCACCGCTCGCGCACACGCAACGACCACATTGCAGGTCTGACCCCCCGAGAGGGCGAGCGCTGAGTCCGACTTGGCTGCGGCGCGCACTGCGGAGCTATCCGCTAGTTGGGCGGAGAGCAGTTTGGCGAGGGTGGCATGAAGAACGCGGGTGGCTAGTGCCGCCTTGTCCGCATCCGTTGGCTCTTGAACATTGGCCTGCGCGTTGTACAGCGCCACCTCGAAAGCCGCCAGCCGAGCCGCGGGCGATTCTAAGGGAGAGCCGATGCTCTGGCCCCAAACCGGCCGAAGCCCGACACCGACAAGAACCATGTAAGCCAGCAGAAACCGAAGTCGCATGGATATCCGGACCAGCTGTTGAGTCACGCACGAAGAATAAGGTGTTGGTGGTGTGATCGGACTCAGAGCTGAGCGTTCCTGTCCTTTCACGCCGTCCGCTAGCCATAGCCGCACGGGCGCGTTACATCTGAAGCGTGACCCGTTCTGCGATGTTCCCTATCATCCTGGTGCTACTGCTCACCCGCGCGGTGGCGAGATCAAGCCGGCAGCATGATCGAGGTGCCGTTCCTTCGTGCCTTCGTCTAAAGCTTTTGCCGCGGTCTAACGTCCCTGCCAGGCCGGCCAGACACCACCCAACGCGCGATACAACGCC
>JAICPP010000251.1 GCA_025929805.1 Gemmatimonadales bacterium
CAATGCCGTACGTGGATGGCGAGTCGCTGCGGGAGCGGTTGACTCGCGCCACCCAACTCCCGATCGATGACGCGCTGCGGATCGGCCGCGAGGTGGCCGATGCGCTCGCCTACGCTCACGGGCAGGGGGTGATCCATCGCGACATCAAGCCCGAGAACCTGCTCCTCACCAAGGACGGCTCAACACTGGTCGCCGACTTCGGCATTGCGCGGGCAATCGGCGCGGCTGAGGAGCGCCTTACCCACACCGGGTTGAGTGTAGGGACCCCCACCTACATGAGCCCGGAGCAGGCGGCCGGTGAGCGCAGCCTCAACGGCCGGACGGACGTGTACAGCCTAGCCAGTGTCCTGTACGAGATGCTCGCGGGGGAGCCGCCCTATACCGGGCCGACCGCGCAAGCAATCATTGCCAAGCGCTTCAGCGACCCGGTACCGAGTGTGCGCCGGTTGCGCGCCGCCATCCCCGAGTCATTAGACCAAACCATAGTCCGGGCCCTGGCCCCGGTCGCGGCGGATCGCTTTGCCAGCGTGATGGAGTTCGCCGACGCATTGGGAAGCGCCACACTGGCGATGCCATCGCCTAGCATGCCGCTAGCGACAACCGAGCAGTTGGACGGCCCGCGGCGAGTATCTCTTGGAGCCCGTGTCCGACGATGGCACCTGTTGGCGGCCGGCGTCATCGGTGTCGGTCTTCTCATCGCTCTCGCTGGGTTGTTCGCCTGGAAACGCTCCCAGGACGAGAACGAGATGAGACTCCTCGCGGTACTGCCGTTTGAGAACCTGGGTGCCACTGGAGATGAGTACTTCGCCGACGGCGTCAGCGATGACGTTCGGGGAAGGCTGTCGCGACTACCTGGAATCCAGGTCATCGCTCGAGGTAGCTCCTTGCCCTACAAGAAGTCCACCAAGACCCCTCAAGAGATCGCCCAGGAACTGGGCGTGCGATATCTGCTCACCGCCACTGTGCGTTGGGAAAAGACACCGGGCGGCGCCAGCCGGGTGCACGTGACGCCCGAGCTGGTGGATGTGACCAGCGGCCGTGTACCCAGGATCAAGTGGCAGCACCCCTTCCAGTCATCTCTCACCGACGTGTTTCAACTTTACGCCGACATTGGAAGCCGGGTTGCTCAGGAGCTCGGCCTCGCCCTGGGTGACAAGGCTCGGCAACAGTTGGCCGGTAGGCCGACGGAGAACCTCAAAGCCTACGACGCCTACCTGCGAGGGCGCGAGGCGTGGCCCAGCCTGTTCTCCAGCACGCCAGCCATATTACGCGAGGCCGCGGCATACTATGAACAGGCGGTAGCCCTCGACTCCAGTTTCGCCGAGGCCTGGGCGCAGTTGTCCATGGCGCACACGCTTCTCTACACGAATAGTACCCCGACGCCGGCTGCCGCTCAGCGGGCGGAGTACGCTGGCCATCGGGCTCGGCACCTCGCGCCCGGCCGCGGCGACACGCACTTGGCTTTGGGCTGGTATTACCAGTGGGTGAGGAGAGATCACCAGCGTGCGATGGACGAGTTTCGACGCGGCAGGCGTCTCGACCCAAATGACGCCGACCTGCTCAATGCCGCCGGGTCCATCGAGCAGAGCTTCGGCCAGTGGGATTCTGCCGTGGTGCATTTCGAGCGGGCGGAGATCCTCGATCCGCGATCACCCGATCCGCCGCGCAATCTGATGCAGACTCTCCTGTGGTTGCGGCGTTATCCACAGGCGCGGGCGGCTGCGGACCGCGCCCTGGCATTAGCTCCTGGCACTCTCGATGTGATCGAGCACAAGGCGATGATCGCGTTGGCCGATGGCGACCTGGCGGGCGCCCGGGCGGTGATGGACGCGGCGTTAAAGGAGGTGGAACCCGCGGCACTGGTGGCGGACTTTGGGGCCTACTGGGATCTGTGCTGGGTTCTGGACGATGCGCAGCAGCAGCTCCTTCTCCACTTAACGCCAAGCGCCTTCGACGACGATCGGGCAGTGTGGGGATTTGTTCTGGCCCAGACGTTGTGGCTTCGAGGCGACCGTGCCGGCGCACGTGCCTACGCAGACTCGGCCCGGGCTGCACTCGAGGAACAGTTGCGAGACGCACCCGAGAGTCCGGACCGTCGCTTGGTCTACGGCCTCGTGCTCGCATACCTCGGGCGGCGGAGCGATGCGATCCGGGAGGGCGAGCGCGGCGTGTCGCTGTATCCCATCGCAAAGGATGCCTTAAGCGGATCCTATTACCAGCATCAGCTCGCTCGCATCTACCTGGTCGTGGGTGAGCCGGAGAAGGCGCTTGACCACCTGGAGCCCCTGCTCGAACTTCCATACTACCTCTCGCCCGGCTGGCTTAAGATCGACCCCACGTTCGATCCGCTGCGGGGCAACCCGCGGTTCGAGCGGTTAGTGAAAGGCAGTTAAGCCGGAGGCTCTCTGAGAAGAGGCCATCTCGAGATGGATTTGGAGAGGGCCAGGGCAACGCCGGATCGTCGCGGGCGACAGGTTTTGCCTACCCCATAAATCTATGACTTGGCCGAAATACCGCTGACATTGACGGATCAGGGGTCTTCACCTTCTCAGGGAGGCGCGGAGTTTCTTGGTCTTCTCGTCTACCGTAATCCATCCGGGCAGCTTCCGACTCAACAGACCGGCTCTCCCCGCGCCAGTTTCGCCCGCTTCTCGGCCCAGGTGGCTCTAAGCCTCTGAGCCTTCATTTCCGATTCCTGATTTGTCCGCGTGAATACGAGAACAGCGATGATGAAAGCCCAGGCTCCTTACGCCACCGCTCCAGGGTGTAGACTTGCCCATCAGACAGCGTGACTACGGTGATTTCAGCCTCAACAATTCGCCTCAGCGTGTGGGCGGCGTCCCGTGGATGCTGTCGGGAGATGCAGTCAAGATTCTCCACTAGCAACGTGCTGCCCTTCTCGACGATCCCGGCTTCGACCCTTTCTAGGAACGCGGCGAGAGCGGGCTTCTTACCTTCCTGCCGAAGCCCTACCTTCGCGTTCCTTCCCCGGAAGGCGGACACGCCAAGGTCCTCAAAGCGAACCTTGGTGTCTAGGCTCCAGTCCGTGGCGTTCGGCGTATTCCTCAGCGCGGGCGATTGCCGTCTCTGAGAGTCGCCTTCCCGTTGCTCTGGAGTCGAGAAGCGAACGTAGGAGTAAGCCTTGGGAGATACGGCAGGAAGTTGTTTGGGTATCGCTGTCATTCCCGAATCACCTTTGCTCGAAACGTCTCACGCACCCCTAACCCCCCCGGGAATCGAACCCGGAAAAAGCCCAATATTCCACGGGACCGCTTCATCTCCGCCGCTGTAGTCCCGCGCTCTGCCTGCCCCTCCGCAGCCGCCATTCCACGGGCCAGATTTCGGGCGAGCCACTCTCCCACGTCCCTAGTCAACTCATGGGAACACCTTGCGGATAGCCCCTTGCAACTGGCAAGAGGGCTTGCATTTCGAGGGGCGGCGGTGAGGCGGTTTCCCGAGCGTCTTTTAAGGGCATCCCCGAGCATTGTCGCGGCTTCCTCCAAAGTCTCTACGCGGAGGAAAGTGCATACCTGGCGTGTGGGTAAGAGCCATGCGGGCAATTAGGCGATAGGTTCCGGACTCTGCTTGCTCCTCAGTCATGGGTTCAGCCGTCATGGGCTCAGTACCCTAGCCACTGCCGCACCGTATGCGGGTTCGCTGGTAGGCTGACGATCTCCCGCACCAGTGCACCGTCCGCGCCGGAATAAACCGACACGGCCCGGATGCTGGAGCCCGAGATGTAGGCGGTGATTCCGTGGGACTTGATGAAGGCGAAGCTGCTTGGCGTCTTGCTTTCGGGCTCCAAAGTGTGGGGTACTTAGAAAATACATGACCGACTTGCCCGCGCCGGTGGGCAGAACCGCCAGGGTGTCGGTGCCGGCCAGAACGGATTGGGACTACG
>JAICPP010000127.1 GCA_025929805.1 Gemmatimonadales bacterium
CCGAGAGCAGGAGCGCCCGGTGAATACCGGCTGAATCCAAGAGCGCCACGATGTCGCGGGCTGTGATTGCCTGAGGCCCCTCAGAGCGGCCGGCGAGCAGAGCTCCTATGGCGGGGCTGAACAGATGCTGATGGTGGTCGGCCCGCGGGACTTGTCCGTTGGCGGGACTGGTCGACAACATGACTACCACGAGGGCTAATGCATGAGGTTCTCGGGAGGATTTCATAGCCCGTCGGTCTGCCTCAATATCGGGGAACTACCAACACCCGGTTCTTCTTTCCGCTGACGTGAACGCCCGACGAAGTGAACGGAACCTGCCTGCCGTTCACAACATACGCAGCGCCGCGGAACGCGTCTCCTCGCAAGACGAACGTCCATCCATTCTTCTTAGCTTCGACAGTGTATTCAATGCCTTTATGGGTGGTCGCCCGTGAAAAGGAGATCAGGTTGGTTCCAATTGGCAGATCTGCGATGCTCATGCCCTTCCATCCCTCGGGCACATGAGGATCGAAGACGACCGTCTTGTTCCCGGCATCGGGCTGGATGCCGAAGATGTGCTGGATGAGTGGAAGGACGATGCCGTAACTGGTCCACGCGATGGTAAAGCAGCCATAGTCAGGCATCATCTCCGAAATGGAGCCGGGTAATGTCCGGCCGAATGTCTGCACGATCTTGTCGACGTACCAAAGGGCTTCATCAGTGCGGCCATAATTGGCTTCGGAGACGGCCTGCACGCCGGTTGAGATTGTCATCATGGCCTGTCTTTCAACAGCCGAGAGGAAAGGCCCGTACTCACCTACGTTCTCCTTACGGATCTTGTCCAGCAGCCGGATCGCTCTGGCACGGGGTGCGATCCCCATTTCCATTGGTGTCGCGATAACCCAGTTCTTGTTGGTGATCCAGCCGCGGCTCCTATCCGGCAGCGCAGAGAACTTTACCTTCAGCCGTTGGTAGTAGTCGATCGACTCCCGGTCTCTTCGGGTGAGCTTGTCCGCCCCTTTCAGACCGATCTGTTTGATGGCCCCTTCCGCGGCGCTGATGGCCTGGCCCCTAGTCCCGTAGAAATCGGCGTACGATCCCTCCTCCTCCACCCAGAACCTCTCATTGATCCTGGTGGCGAGCTGGGATGCGAGTCGGGTGTACCGGGCCGACGAGTCCTGCTCACCCAGGATAGCGGCTACCCGGGCAGTGGCCAGTAAGGCCTGTTGGGTGTACACCGACACATCGATCAACTCCGCACTCAGCCCATACACCTCCATGATCCCATATCCTTCCGGAAACAGGTTCCGGTTCCGATCCATGTCGGTGAGCAGCCAGTTGAGGCCCCGCTTCATGGCTGGGTACATCTCTCGGGCGAAGTCCAGATCTCCCGTCCACTGGAAGACCTTTCCGACCGTCATGATGAACTGGGCAGTTTCCTGGGTGTTCCCGAGATTGGAGACGGCGCCGTTGGTCGTGACCTCGTGCACGATCCGGCCGTTTCCGTTGGCCTTCATGGACTGGTTCTTCAACAAACGCAGCGTTTGCTTGGCGAGGTCGAACTCTCCAGTTGCCAGGAGTGCCTGGAGGGAGTAGGTCTCAGTCCCGAACCACCAGGGGTATTCCATGAGGCCGGCACCCAGGCCGCGGCCGATGCCAGGGACCTCCCTCACCAGCCACTCGGTGTTGACCTTCACCCAGTTGTAGACCTGCTGCAGCCGCTGGTCGGGAATCGTGATTCTCGCCCGCTCGAGGATGGAGGTGTAGCGCGCTCGCTTTTTTTGCAGGAGCTTGGCCTGATGCCGGGCCAGATGGACATAGGCGCTCTCGGCTGCAGTCCTCGATGTTGCGGACCCAGCGAAGATCAACGTCAAGCTAGCCATGCCACGAGGGGGAATCGATATGGAGTGGCGAGATGCGGCGCTAACGCCCATTCCCCTGGTTGGCAGCGGCTCGGGATCAACCACAGGCCTCGCACCGGAGTTGGGAGCTCCCCAGACGGCGAACCACGGGTGCTGGACGTCCCAGGCCAGATAGTGATTCCTCCTCCCCTGCCAGGAAACGGTGTCCCTGGCGTCGGTGATGCCGAGTCGATCGGAAAACCAGACCGGGCTGACATCGGTCTTGACGGTGAGTTGAAAGCCTAGTAACCGCTTCCGATGGGCGGCATTGGTGAAGGTGTATTGTACGATCAAGCCCGGCTGTCCGTCCGGACTGAACTGGAAACGTTCGATCTCGAGACTGTCCAAGACCGGCCCGTAGCTGATCCGGCTGCCATAGGGATAATTGCGGAATGCAGTGCTCTTCGAGAGCGCGGCCATCTGACCGGTCATGGTATCTCTAATCTCGGCCCGGAAGCCGTCGATCAGCTTGATTGGATGAAGCCAGAGGCCGCCCATTTCGCCGGGGACATGGTCACCCATGTCAGGGAAATTTCCATCCTGGGTGCCGATCAAGTACGCTCGGTCTCCTGCGGTGACATAGGGTTCTTGTTGAGTTTGTCCCTCATTGCTTATGCCTGACAGGATGGCCGCTGCATAATCAGCTTGAGACAGCAGCGCGGAGGGGCTAATCAGGGCGAAGCAGAAACAACAAAGAACCGAGATGGTTGTGCTTTTCACGAAAACACTTTCTCGCATGGAACAACAAGGAAGGAAGGACGTCCTAGGGCCAGACGTCTATCGGACTCAGCCGTACCCACCAGACCGTAGCTGACGTGTCCTGAACGCAGAGGTGCGATCCGGCGATCTCCAGTCGCCCGGCCGACGCTACCGCGCGCGGCATGTCGTGGCATACTAGGAGGCGTGGGGCGACCCTCGTTTCCCTCGATGAAGAGCTACGATTCGGCCGCGAATGACGGCCCGAGGCGCCATCGGGCATGCAGGCGGCGGTCACTCAGAGCTGAAGCGCGAGTATGAGCCTCATGCTGGTCCCTCGGGAACCACCAACGCCAACCTGATCTGGCCCAAGTGGTGCTCATTGTGAGAGGCGACTTTGTCGAACTCGTCTTTCAACGTTCGCACTCCCGTGACACTGTGCACGAACTCGAGCTGGCCTTTCGGTTCATAGTGCCGGCCGGCGTAGTATATGATCGCTTGGCGAACCGACTCGTACACCCGCCGTGAGATGGCCAGTGGCACCTGCGAATATTCGAGGCCCCTGGCCCACGCATCCTGATCGAATACCCACAGTACTTGACGAGGTTCGCTGAGAACTCGGCGGATGCGATCGAAGAGAACTGTCTCGCTGTCGGCGAGGTGGTGGAGGATGAATCTGACAGGCCACTTGCCTGGGCCATATGTACGGGTGAGATCGCGCTCGTCGAGCGAGAAGTATGTCAGGGTCTCGTCTCTGGTCCTTTCGAGCTCTCGGATGAGATCCGAAGCCGCGCTTCCATCGGGACCCGCAGAATTCGGGCTCATGGAACATTGGCCTGTTTGGGTGCTTCGACTCTAGCGCTCGGGGCCGACGCGGCCGGGCTCCGGTCTCTGTGCCAGCAGCCGCTCGGCAAAGTCCAGGCGCTCCTGGGCCTCGGTCAACTCCTGCCGCATCTGGCCCATGTCGGCTTCCAGCGCCTCTAGCCCTGCCTGGAGCTCGCTGTTGCTGCCCCGGCTCCCTTCGGGGTCTCGGCGGAGACGCTGGGCCCATAAGCCGAAGACCAACGCCAGCGCCGAGTGAATCCCGGCATGCCACGGCTCGGCGTCCCCAGCCGCAAAGCCGACCGCAACCAAATTGACGGCGCTCAACACGATGGCGATCGGGCGCCAGATCGCAGGCTTGAAGGTCATGGTGAGCTCCCGGTCGAATGTAGCTAATGCACCGCACACCAGCCGCGGTGACTCCCAGCGTGAGTACTACGTACGTACCCGGGATTTGTTACGCTGTGAAACGGCTTCCGCCTGCCAAAGCTCGCCATACTCCAGTACCCAGCCACCCGGCCCCACCCGAAGCACCGCCACAAACTTGGTGTTTCCCGGCAGATCGGCCTCGTAATCGTACTCGGCAACCGATCGGCGGGCGTAGCGCTGGGGGAGCGGCGCGAGCACCGCTGCCGGCCACTCGAGCCAGGCGGACCGCACTTCGGCCGATTCACCCACGGCCAGATTCAGCCGCCGCAGTGGCAGCAGGTTCGTGGCCGGGGTGAAGCTGAGATCCACATCAACGCACCCGGTGACTTGGGGCGCCGGCGCGCCATTCAATCTCCAGCGACCACCGCTCAACCGAAGTATCCGGAGTTCAACGGACCGGTCATTGCTCCATCCCTCGACTGTGGCTTCGGTGGTTTGCCACGTAGGGTCGCAGCGAACCATGTACTGAAGAGCTGTCGGACCAACCTCATCATGGAATACGGCCATTCCTTGAAGTTCCGCACCGCCTTCCGTTTGGCGGAGGCGGGCGGCGTCGTGGCCGGGCACATCGAGCCGCCGCCACAGGATGGAGCTGCTGATGGGATGGAATAGCTGCACCTGCCCTCCGGTCAGGGATTCCTGCAAGGACATGTAGCGTCATCAGCGGCATCCCCGCTAGGGTCTGTTGTTCGCAGTGCGGCGCCAGGTGATTGCGGTGGCCAACACGGCAGCGAGCAGGAAAATGACGTCAGCGAGGCTGAGGTGTACTCCCAGGCGGGGCCAATCGATCAGCGGCGAGTTGAGCGCAGGAAGTTGATGGCCGGTGAGGTACAGGTCTATCACGGCGATCACGATGGCAACCAGCACCGCGCTGGCCAGGCCCGCGCCAAAGCTCAGCAGTAGCCAGAGCCACCAGGAGTACTTGGGAGGAGCCGCCATACGGGAATCTCTGCCGGTCTATTCCGATCTCCACGATTGCCGACGGCACAACCCGGGGGACGGTTGGAGTCACCTACACCAAGCGGGATCAGCTTATTTCCGTTCGGTCAGCCTTTGTCCGAGGGCGGGACGCGGCTGCGACGATCGCCGCCAACTTATCCTGGGCCTTCCGTTCCGCTAGCTCGCGAGTCCGGCCGGATTCTGTGGTAGACAGTTGCGTCGGGAGATGGGTCACTTTCACGATGACCCCGCTGGCCGTGCTCGAAGTGACATCGATCTTGAGCTCGTGATCGGCAAGGCGATGTGGCCTTCTTCGTTCCTTCTCGATTTTCCGTGCCTTTCTGCTGCTCGGCCGTCGGAGCACCAGATACAACATGGGGAGGTAGACCGCGGCCAGCGCCACTGGCCAGCCAGCCGGTGTACCCCCGGCGATGCCATTGCCGAGCAGCAACCCGTCTGCGGCGGCCACGGCAATCCAGCTCCCGAGCAGGTAGATCACCATCTCGCGGACATTGGCGGGGATGAGTGCCAGCGAGACCAATTCGTAGGGCAGAGTAGTTTGCGGTAGAAACGCGCTAGCGAGGATGAGCCGTCCCTCCAGTGAACGCAATCGAAGCGCCGCAGGTAGCAGGAGAAAACCGAGCGGACGTAATACGGGGGGAACCAATTCTGTATTGTCCGGCGGCAACGCCATCCACCAATCCCTCGGCCAAGATGGCAGAATCAGGAGGCTGAGTACGAGGAAGAGGCTGACTCCCAAGATTCCCATCCACGAAGGCCGGGCAACCCACAAGGAGGCCGAGGTATTGGGTTTTACAGCGAGAAGAAAGCCGAGTGCCGGGACGAGGCTTGCTGCCACCATCAGCGGCGTCGTTTGGCCGCTTCTCATTGCGAACAGGTACGCCCCTGACGCCAGGGCCAGGAGCGCGTAGGGGCCGCGATATCTCCAAAGCGCATAGGCGAATGCCCAACCAACCAGAACGTCAAAGATCGGCCGTGCAAGCTCCAGAGGAATCGCCATGAATGGGACAGCCAGAAGCACGGCCGGGAGTGGATAGGGGATCGACGATGCCCCGGCTGGGTAAGGATTCTCACCCCCGACCAGGCGGTCCGCCGCGGAGTACAGGAGATCGAAATCGCTGTTCCGATCCGGCATCCAGGCGTACAGCAGGAGCCGACACCCCAGCACGAACGCGAGAGCGAGGCCAAGCACAAGCAGCTTCTGGCTCACCACGAAGGCCTTACCCGCGGATTTGGTGGTTACGGCAACCGCTGCTTCGCTCATCCCGACGGGCCCCCTAAGGTGATCACCTCAGCATAGTGCGGCAGTCACCTAAGTCTCGGCACAAGCCGATGCTCCTTTGAATTGCGACGGGTGTTAGAGGATCTGTCGTTCTTCGCTGAGGAAATAGGCGGTACGAGAGCGATCGACGAAGTTGGCCTCATCCGCCGTCGAGGCGGCCCACTCTGCCGATTGTCGCGCCTCGAGTATCGACTTCAGGTCATCGAACCAAAGCTCGGCCATACCGTCGAAATCGGCAGGCCGGCTGTCGCCAGCAGCGGTCACGGCGTAGCTGTGGACAAGCTTACGAAGGCCGGGAATACGCGCTCCTATTGGCGCGTGAACTTCCGCCCAATAGCGGATGAACTCGTCTCGGCTGAGCTCTGGCTTGCGGCGAATACAGTAGACCAGCTTCACCACGATGGACCTCCGAGGGACTCGAGATTCATGGCACATTCTTCGCCTGGCCTGACTTCAACGATCCCAAATCGGGATGGTTCGACAAGGCCAGGAGACTCGTAATGAACCCGAAAACTCGCCGTAAACTCGAGATGGGCGCCCGAGCCCTCGAGTTCACTCGCGCCCACCGAAAAATCCGTACTACCTCGCGCGAATTGCCGGAGTTGCGGCAGAAGTTCAACTTCCGTCGGAGCGCCCGGAGCATGATAGCGGAAGCACAGAATCCGGGAGGTGGGACTGCGCTGCATCCGGCCGAGGAGCCATCGCCCCGCCCCGATGACCTCCCACCGGCGGCCTGAGGCCATGGCCGACCTAAGGGACGCTTCCGCTGCTGTCGGCTTCGCTCGCCAATACTGGCGGATGGTTGGTCAAACTGTCGACTGGTGGCCCGGCAGGTTCAGGGGATGGGAACCGGCCAGTCGTGGTCCAGCACGTTGTAGGGGAGCGAAACGAGCAGTCCGGATCGTCCTTCACAGCCGTGGAAGGCCGAGCATTTCCAGCACAGCCAGGGAGGAACGCTATGAGATTCCCGACCAGAAGGAGTTGACGTAGCAAGGTAAGTCCTCCTGTCTGTATGCGAACGTACCTCCGGATCGTCATGAGTTTATGCTTTTGGAGGCTCACCGCCTAGATCGGAGCACTTTACTGACATGGCTGCACCGGATGACCTCCCGGGCTAGCACAACTCTAGCGCAGCTTGCTCGCTATCTGCTGACGGCTGCCCTGGTCGCGGCAGTCTACTACGCGGCCGCCCGGCTCGGTCTGCGCTATGCCTCGATCGGCCAGAGCGTCTCTCTGATCTGGCCCCCCACCGGAATCGCATTCGCCGCACTCACCTTGCTGGGCTACCGCTATTGGCCGGGAGTGGCCCTCGGCGCCTTTCTGGCAAACGCGGCGACACCGATTCCGCTCATTGCGGCGGCCGGCATTGCGGCGGGCAACACGCTGGAGGCGCTGGTGGCGGCGCATCTACTGCGCCGAATCGCGGGTGACCGCCCCCGATTGGACGACCTGCGTCACGTACGAGCCCTCCTGATCGCGTCACTGATCGGCACCTTGTGCAGCGCGGTTGTCGGCTCCACCACGTTGCGGCTCGCCGGGGTGCTCCCGGTTGGAATACTCCAAACCACTGCCGTCTGGTGGATCGGTGATCTGCTCGGTGCGCTGATCATGGCCCCAGCGATCCTGGTCTGGGTCAGTCGACCGCGAGAGGATGGGTCTACTGGTCTGCTCGAGGTCGTGGCGATATGCATCGGCGCGCTCGCGGCCGCGGAGCTGGTACTCGGCCGATTCGTGCATCCGGGCGTCCTTCGCCAGGTGGATTACCACTACCTGCTATTCCCCTTCGTGATCTGGGCGGCGCTCCGGTTTGGTTCCCGCGGAACCGCCCTGATGACACTCGGTGTGGCGACAGTCGCCGTGGTTCACACGGTGCGGGGCGGGGGTCCCTTCATCGGTGGAACCAGCATCACCACGCTCTTCGCAGTCGCCTCCTATCTCGCCGTCGTTGCTGTCACCGGGCTGGTGCTCGCCGCGGCGGTGCAATGGGAGCGGGACCAGGCGACCAGCGCCTTGGCCCACAGCCAGGAGCAGCTCCGGCACGCCCTCGATGCGGCACGCATGGGCACCTGGGTCTGGTCGGTAAACGACAACTCGCTGACCTGGGACGAGACCCTGCGCCGGCTCTACGGACTTTCCCCGGACCAGAAGGTCTCCAGCTACGAGGAGTTTCTGGCCCTGATCCATCCGGACGACCGCGCCTTTGTCGCCGAATCAGTCCGCCGGGCGCTCGAGGAAGGAGGCGACCTGAACTACGAGTTCCGGGTGATTCTCCCCGATGGGCGGGTGCGCTGGATCGCGGACCAGGGTGAGGTGGGACGGGACGAAGAGGGTAAGCCGATCTATATGGGCGGAGTCTGTACTGACGTGACCGAACGGCGGACGAGCGAGGAACGGTTGCGACAGGCCCATCGCATGGAGTCGGTTGGGCGCCTGGCCGGCGGTGTTGCCCACGAAACCAACAACCAGATGAGCGTTGTCCTGGGAGCAGCCGAATTCATTCTGCAGCGCCGCGACATTCCCGAGGCGGTGCGGGCCGATGTGGAGTTCATCCAGAAGGCTGCCGAGCGCACCGCCGCCATCACCAGTCAGCTGCTTGCGTTCAGCCGCCGGCAAATCCTGCGACCCGAGATACTGGACCTCAACCGGCTCCTGGCTGGATGGGAGCCAGTGCTCCGGCGCATCATGGGTGAGGATTACACAGTGCAGCTGCGCCTGCCAAAGGATCAGAGTTTCGTGCGAGCCGATCCTGGACAGCTGGAGCAGGTGCTCCTGAACCTGGCGCTGAATGCTCGCGACGCGATGCCACGAGGTGGTGTCCTCATGGTGGAGACGTTCCACACCGAACTCACGAGCGACTATGCTCGACACAAGCCCGACACCTTGGTACGTCCGGGCGCTTACGCCGTGCTCGCCGTCTCCGACAGCGGCCACGGCATGGACCGGGAGACGCTCAGCCACATCTTCGAGCCGTTCTTCACCACCAAGGGGTTGGGCAAGGGGACCGGGCTGGGTCTTTCCACTGTGTACGGTATCGTCAAACAGTCTGAAGGATACGTGTGGGCCTATAGCGAGCCAGGGCACGGAACCACGTTCAAGATCTATCTGCCGTTGCGAAGCGGGGAGGTGGGTAAGGAACAGAAAGAAAGCGACCCACAGCTCTCCGGCCAGGGTGAGTGCATCCTGCTGGTAGAGGATGAAGCCCTGGTCCGCCA
>JAICPP010000198.1 GCA_025929805.1 Gemmatimonadales bacterium
CGGCGGGCTGGCCGACGTCGCCATATACGGGTCGGGGCTATCGAGGTGACAAGTCTTGCACTCTTTCGTGGATAGGTCAAGTAAGCCACCCACACATTGACAAATCAATATATGTTGATATATAATGACTCCATGGCAACCCGCACCCGCTCGGACCGCATTGCGCCGGCCAAAATCTTTCATGCCTTATCCGATGAAACTCGGCTGCAGATCGTTCACCGGTTGCAGGGGGGTGAACGGTGCGTCTGCGATCTGACCGATGCGATGGATGCCGCCCAGTCCCGACTCTCCTTTCATTTGAAGGTGCTCAAGGATGCCGGCCTGGTCACCGACCGTCGAGAAGGCCGGTGGATGTACTACACCCTGGACCGGAAGACCTTTGGCCGCTGCGCCGAGCTGATCGAGCATCTCGCAGGACGGGCCCCGGCTTCCGTTCGGTGCGATGCGTGTTGTTGACGACCTGGTTTTTTTTGGCCGAATGATCAACATTTCTTGATGGAGGATCTCTCATGAACTCAGATCTAAAACAGACGGTCCGCGAGAAGTACGCTGAGGCAGCCCTGCGGGTCTCGACCGAAGGCAAGACCTCCTGCTGTTCCACCACTTGTTGCGGCGGGACCGATGATCCCATCACGTCCAACCTTTATAGCGATGGTGAAGCGGCTACCCTGCCCCGCGAAGCCCTCGTGGCCTCACTGGGCTGCGGCAATCCCACGGCGCTCGCCGAACTGGGTGCCGGAGAGACAGTTCTGGATCTCGGCTCGGGTGGAGGCATCGATGTCCTGCTCTCGGCTCGACGGGTCGGTCCCCACGGCAAGGCTTATGGCCTCGACATGACCGACGAAATGCTGGAGCTCGCTCGGCGGAATCAGCGCGCGGCCGGCGTTCAGAACGTCGATTTCCTCAAGGGAGACATCGAGGCCATCCCGCTCCCGGACAATTCAGTCGACGTGGTCATCTCGAACTGTGTGATCAACCTCGCCGCCGATAAGAAGCGGGTCCTCGCGGAGGCGCTTCGAGTGCTCAAACCAGGGGGCCGCTTTGCAGTTTCCGATGTGGTAGTTCGGGGTGAATTGCCGGAGCCGCTTCGCCGCAGTATGGAGCTCTGGGTCGGCTGCGTAGCAGGCGCTCTGGGAGAACAGGAGTATCGGGATTATCTGGAGCAGGTTGGCTTCGAGCACGTCAGCATCGAGCCGACCCGAGTCTACCAAGTGGACGATGCCAGATCATTTCTGGAGGCCAGTGGCCTGGAAGGCCAGCTTCCCGCCACCGAAGTGGCCGGCCGGGTGATGAGTGCGTTCGTCCGGGCTCGCAAGCCAGGAATATCAGGAGGCAATTCGTGACGATGCAGGCAAAGAGTGAACCGTGCATATCGCTGAGATCCGCCGGCCCGGCGGACCTGCCCGCAATCCTGGCCCTGCTCGAGCGCGCACAGCTCCCCACGGCAGGCGTTGCCGAGGCACTGCCCAACTTCGTTATCGGGCTAAGCGAGGGGCAAATCATCGGAGTGGCCGGCCTGGAGGTCTATGAGCACTCGGCTCTGCTCCGGTCAGTGGTGGTCGACCAAGAGTGGCGCAACACTGGGGTCGGCCGAGTTCTGATCGAGCGGGCGCTCTCGACCACGCGTGAGCGCGGCATCACCGACGTATTCCTGCTCACCACCACCGCCGAGCATTACTTCCCTCGCTTCGGCTTCACCTGTGTGAGCCGAGACTCGGTATCCAGCGAGGTCCAAGCCTCCGCCGAGTTCCAGGGTGCTTGCCCCGCGTCGGCGGTCGTGATGCACAAGACGCTCGGCTCCGCTCCGGCAAAGCCGTAATGCTCCCAGCGGGCTCGACCTAGCCGTATCTCGTGATGCGTGTCACATCTACCGTGCACCCGGGGATGTAGAACTCGTATGCCACCAGACCCGAGAGGAACGCGGTATGAAAACCAATAGAGGAACGCGTGCGACAATCGCTGTGGGGTCGGTGCTCATGGCATTGCTCACCGCATGCGAGGCAGCTGATCGCAACGTGGCACGAGACCAGAGTGCCACCGCATCAGCCGAAAATCCGTCAGATACCGGAGCTGGCGCAGCCGGCGGCGCGACGACGACGACTCCCAAGGCCGGCCTCACTGATGCAAACATCGTGGCGATACTGGACGGGGCCAACAAGGCGGACAGCACGGCTGGCGCCGTCGCTGCCAAGAAAGGCACCCGAGATGACGTGAAGGCATTCGCGAAACTGATGATGGGCGAGCACCATGCGTTGCGGGTACAGGGACAGCAGTTGGCCAAGCAGCTCGGCGTGGAGCCCAAGCCTCCGGAGCGAGATCCGCTTGCTCCCTACGTGGCCAGCGCGATGAAAGCGCTCCAGAGCACCCCGAAAGGGGCGCAGTTCGACCAGACCTACATCGACAATGAGGTCTCGATTCACTCGGCGGTGCTGGACTTTGCCAACCAGGCCCGGGTAACCACCCAGACTCCGCAGCTGCGCGAGCTGATCGAAAAGGCCATTCCGATCATCCGAAAGCACTTTGAGCAGGCCCAAGCCCTCCAGAAGGAGCTAACGCCGGCCGCCTAGCAGCACTTTCAGAGCGATAGAATGAGAGCCCCGGTAACCAATGACCGGGGCTTTCTGCTGGTGAGGATCTGCTCGAGGCTACGATGACAAGCCGCGAGTTTACTTACTGTTACTTCGACACGACGAGGCCACTTCTCATTCGGTTCGCTGGCTCAATCTGAACACGCTCAACCGATTTCCCGAGTTCTCCGGCACCAGGAGCAAGCCGCGTTTGTGGTCCACAGCCAGGTCAGCGGGAGCTTTCAGCCCGGAGGCGACTTTGACCGGCTGACCGCCGTGGGCGCGGGATATCAGATACAGAATGCCTCCGGCATTGTCGCTCACATAAATGGTCCCATCCGCCACGGCATCGATGCCGTCTGCCGCGCCGAGGTTGCGGGCGAGATCTTTCCAGGCTTCTCGACCGTCCGTGGCCGACAACACACCGGTGCGAAAGCCTACGGCATAGAGCGAATCCCCTGTGCCGGGGAGAAGGCCGTTGACGCTCGACTGTGCTCTCACGGTGTCGCTCCCCGGCACGACCGTGGGTCGCTTGCCCGGTTCCAGCCGGAACACCGCTCCCCGCCCCGCCGCGGTCGAATCACCCGTGTCGCTGACATACATCGTTCCTCGAGGCCCCGCAGCAAGGTCGTTGAGGAAATGCAGTGTGCGGGGAAAGTCCTTGGCTGCGTAGACGAGTTCAGGGCGGCCACGTCGGATCCGGTACACTCCGCCGCGATCGGCCACCCAGAGCGCGTCGCCGACGAACAGCAGCCCACAGGGATCGTCCAGACCGGTGGCGTACTTCTCCGCAGTTCCCGTCTCCGGATCCACTCGGTAGACAGCGCCATCACCCTTCACGTCGAACTCGCCGAACGAGCTGACGTACCAGGCTCCATCGGGTCCGATGGCTACACTCTCAGGTGCGGGAATGGTTTCGACTACTCGGGTTGGGCGACCCAGGGTGGCTGGGTGCCCTTGCGCCTGCAAGGAGAGGGCACCCGCGCTTATGGCGAGAAGCATGACAAGAAAACGCATTTGAGTGCCTCGGTTCATAGCGAGAAAGATCGGCAACCTCTTCGCTGTACGAGTTGGCACTCAAATAGGTGCCGATCGGTCCGCCGCGTGCCTACATCGCGCTCGCGATTGCCCGGGGTCTCAGTCGATTGGTCGTGGTACCGTCGCCGAGCTGACCGGCAGCATTGTATCCCCAGCAGTAAGTCACGGCTGAAGAGGTCCTGCCGCAGGTGTGAAAGGCCCCTGCGCTCAGCTGGCCGAAGAACAGCCCACCCCTAACCGCCACCGGCGTAAGGCGCCCTATGGTGGCGCCGTCGCCGAGCTGCCCGTAGTTCTCTCTGTTGCTACCCCAACAGTATGCCTGATTGCTCGTGGTTTCCCCGCAGGTGTGCCACCTGCCTGCGGTCACCCGCTCGACGCTGAGCCCACCGGCAACTGCCCGCGGCCAAAAGCTTTTCAGATACGTCTTGCCGTTGCCAAGCTGGCCTTCCAAGCCACGTCCCCAGCAGAACGCCCGATTGGCGAGGTTCACCCCGCAGGTGTGGACGAAGCCGGCGTCAACCTGCCGCCACTGGCGGGTACCCGCCACTCGGGTGGGGCTCAGCCGCTGAGCGACCTCGGTGCTATCCCCGATTTGTCCATAACCGTTACGGCCCCAGCAGTAGGCTCGGTTGTCGGTGGTCACGCCGCAGGTATGTTCGACGCCCCCACTTACCTGACGGAACTGATGTTGGCCCAATACCGCCACCGGGCTAAGCCGGGGGTCGATAGACCAGGTACCATTGCCGAGCTGACCACTCCCGTTGTAGCCCCAGCAGTAGGCTCGGTTGTCGGTGGTAACTCCGCAGGTGTGGGAGGACGCTGCGGTCACTTGGCGGAAGCGCAATCCACCCACCACCGCCACGGGCTCGGTACGGTAGATCATGGTGCCGTCGCCCAGGGCGCCGCTATTCAAGCCCCAGCAGTACGCCCGGTAATCCGTGGTGATGCCGCAGGTGTGGTCCTCGCCTACGCTCACCTGGAGGAAGCGGAGCCCACCCACTACCGCGACCGGCCGTGTGCTGCACGCCAGGGAAAGGCAGAGCTCAGGACCCGTGTCGCTGCCAATGCCGAGCTGGCCGTAGACGTTATAGCCCCAGCAGTAGGCCCGGTTCTCACTTGTCACTCCGCAGGTGTGCAGACCACCTGCGCTGATCTGCCGGAACGTCAGCGCCGCCGCTGCCGTAACGTTGGCCACGGGGCCGGTGATCGTGGGCTCTGTCGGTGACTGACTCTCGTCCCGGCACGCCAGTCCGAACAGCAACAGAGCGCTCGTCCTCAGAAAGGATCTTGTACCCATAAGGCCGTCCTCTTCGCTCATTCGTGATTGCCCGCATAGTGGCACAGCGCCATCAAGTGGCAGTCAAGTCTGAATGTCGGAGAGTCGAACGGCGGAGCTCAGAGGTCAGTGGAGCGGACTTGCTGAAGACAAGGTGGGAGAAGAAGTTTCCAGGGGCTCAGGCGTGGTGGCAGAGTGGTTGAATGCAGCGGTCTTGAAAACCGCCGAACGGGAAACCGTTCCGTGAGTTCGAATCTCACCCACGCCGCTCAAAATCGCGAACCCCGGCCGTCTCCGGTCTGACTGTGGCCGGGTAGCTCCGCTCGAATCGGCCGTTCCCCGTGTAGCAGCCGCCTAAAGACTTCTTCACTCGCGCCTCAGAGTCATTTCCGTGCATCCCCTGCATACTCGGGTGCACCTTATGACTCGGCTTCGCCTTAGTGCAGAAGCTCGCTCAGCAACACGGCGCAGGTCGCAACATATGGAGGTCTCTATGCGTTTCCGTTCACTGCTGCCCACGCTGGCTCTCAGCGCGCTCGCGCTTGCCGGGTGCAGCGACCAGACCATGACCGAGCCGAGTGCGGCGTCTCCCGCGCCCGAGCTGGCGATCGCCAGCAACAGCTGGATCACCCGGGCCAACATGCCCCGCAACCGGACCTACCTCGCGCTTGCTACCGTCAAGAACGCGGCAGGGCAGTCCGTTGTCTACGCCATCGGCGGAACCACTCCCGACGGCGGGATCAGCAACAACGTCATAGCCTACAATGTCGCGACGAATACCTGGACCTTCCGGCAGCC
>JAICPP010000012.1 GCA_025929805.1 Gemmatimonadales bacterium
GTCTACACCATCGAGGGCATTCGCTCCGCCTGGCGCCTGCTCGGCAACGATGGTGTGCTGACCTTGGCCTTCGTCGCCGGCGCACGGCCGTGGCTGGGCGGCAAGCTCTACCAGATGGTTCGGGAGGCAACCGGCCGCGAGCCCCGCGTGTATGCCAGGCCGAGCGGCAACGTGGTCATCGTCGTCGAGAAGCAACCGATCCCGAACCCGCCGGCGGCCTTCCACGACTTCGCACGATGGCAACCGACCACGGCGCACTTGGTGAGCCCGCCCGCGAGCGACGACTGGCCCTTTCTTTATCTGCGAGACCGGACGATTCCGTCCGACTACGTTCTGGTGATCCTCAGCCTGCTCACCATTTCGGCTGTGCTGATAGCTGCCCTGAAGCCTCGCGGGTCCGATACGGAGGATTTGCACTTCGGAGCCATGGGGATGGGTTTCCTGTTGCTCGAGACGAAGTCCATCGTCGATTGCTCCCTCTACTTCGGGGCCACGTGGCTGGTCTCGTTGATCGTGATCGCCGGCGTGCTGCTGATGGTGCTCCTGGCCCACGGCGTGGCTGCCCGGATCCGCGGGTTCACAGCCTGGCTGTACCTGCCACTCATCGGCTCCATTCTGCTGGTCTATGCGGTACCGACCGACGCTATCCTGAGATTGCCGTTCACCGGCCGGCTCGCGTGGGCCTTGCTGGTGGTTCCAATCCCGATCTTTTTCGCCGGCCTCGTCTTCTCCGGGACGTTCAAACGGACTGCTCGCCCCTCAGCCGTGTTCGGGGCGAATCTCGTGGGCGCGATGGTGGGAGGATTTGCCGAATATCTGAGTATGGCCAGCGGCAGAAGGAGCCTGGTGCTCGTGGTTATCGCGGCGTATCTCGTGAGCCTGCTCGCGACCACGATCGCCGAGAGAAGACGCACGCTTGGGCTCGCAGCCGCCCGGGCCTAAAGCCCAGTAGGAGTGGGGCAAGTGCTTAGTCCACCTCGAAGGTGTTACTGAACAGCTCTGGTCCGTAGGGCCCGAGATGCTCGGGCAGGTAGTCCGACCGAGCCATGAAGCGGTACCGACCCGCTTCAGTCACCGCGAGGTCGAATACGGCGACCCCATTTTGGGTGTCTCGGAAGCGCTCGCCCGAAAGGAGGGTATTGGAGGGAAAGTCGTTCCCCTCCCGCCACAAGCTCACGTAAATCTCCGTGCCGGTGAGTGGAACGATATTGCCTGCGGCATCCGCGATGGCCACCTGAATCGTGAAGCGCTCGCCCTCATCCACATCATGCGGCGGTACCAGGAATACAAAATGATCCGGTTGAGCTGCGGGCGGTGGAGGTGGTGGAGGTCCCACTGCAGTAGCCTCGAAAATCACCGGGCTTCCCTGGAGCGAGCCCGCCCGCGCTTCCAACGTGTTCCGCCCCGCCTCACCCAGTGTCCAGCTGTCGACTCGGGCTATGCCCTGGGCGTTGGTGGTCTGTGCAGCGCCGGTGACGCTGCCGTTCCCCCGGGTCACTACAAACGTCACGCCATAGCCAACCACCGGATTCCCTTGTGCATCGAGCACCCGAACCGCGGGTCGGACCGGCACCTCGGCTCCGACATCGGCCCGCTGGTCGTTCCCCTCGACCAACTCGACCCGGGTGGCGGGCGAGATCGTCACCGTAACTTGAGCTGCCTGGTTGATTTGAACCGATCCGTTTACCGTGGCAACTACATCCTTGGTGCCCGCGACCGTCGAACTGAGCGTGCCCGTCGCAACCCCATCGGTGCCGGTGGGACCAGCCGGCTGAACGAGGGTGTTCCCGCTGCCCGAGACGCTCAATGTCACCACGGCCCCTGAAACCGGCGCGCCCGAGGCATCCCGCACCGTAACTCGTATAGTGGAAATGCTGGCACCGACTGGAATCGAGGCCGGATCGGCGGAGACGGTGGAAGTGCTGGCGTTAGGTATGCCGTCCGAGCCGCTGCCTCCGCCTCCGTTTCCCTCGTTGGCGGTAGCCGTAAAGGTGACCGAGGCGACGCCCGGTACCACAGCGGTCAGGCTGTTGGGCCCGGGAAAGCCCAGAGTCCAGGTGGTCGAGGCGTAACCATCACTGTCGGTGTTGGAGATCTCGGGTGAGGCGCTCCCCGCTCCGCTCGCGATGGACCAGGTGACCGGCTGGTTGGGTATGCCGTTACCCGCCTGGTCCAGCAGCTGAACCCTGACCTGCTCGCCCAGGGGCGAGCCGGGCTGTCCGACCTGCGCGTTCCCACCTGCTACCACCAGGTGAGCCGAACTAGACGGCGCCCCATCGGTAGGGAGAACCAGGTCCTCGCCACCACACCCGAGTAGGGTAAGCGTTGCCAACCGGGTGACCAGAAGACCAAGGATTGGTGTTCGCATCGAATCCTGCATATATGAAAGCACGCGAAAGCCGCGGTCGTGTACCGGGCATTTTAGGGAGACCGTAGTGTAAAGCTGTGATTTTCAACACATTATCACAGCCCGGCCGGAACTGCTCTAAACCGACACCGGGCCGTTTTTGTTCCTTCTTGACCATCGGGGAAGCTGCTCATGAGTGACCGGAGTCAGGAGCTGTGGGAGAAAGATCGGATCGTCGATACCCTCAACCAGCTCTTCATTTGCACCGATCAGCGTGACTGGGCCGGAGTTCGGGAGACGCTGGCTGCATCGGTCCTGATGGACATGACTTCGCTCACCGGCGGCCAACCCAGCCAGATGTCGAGCGAGCAAGTCGCTGCGGGATGGGAAGAGGGGCTACGACCAATCGAAGCGGTGCACCATCAGGTGGGAAATTATCGAGTCACCGTTCGAGGCGCGGAGGCAACTGCCTTCTGCTACGGCATTGCTTCGCACTTCCGCCGAACCCGTTCGGGGAGGAATACTCGCGTCTTCGTGGGGAGTTACGATCTTCACCTGCGGCTGGTCAGCGACCGGTGGCGAATCGACCGCTTTCGGTTCAACCTGAAATACCTGGATGGCAATGCGGAGCTCGAGCGGGACTAGCTGCCCTTCCCTAAGCTTCGTTTGCGACGAGGCCGGCCACCCCGAAACTCGAAGTGGCGCTCGTTCACGATGCTCGCCATGGATTCGGCTCGGCCGTCACAGGGCACGCGCGCAAATTGCCGGGCAGACAGCCAGGCCGCATTATACCACACGCCAGGCTTGAGTCCCGGGTAGAGACTGGCAAACTCGCGTTTGAGGCGGGCTTCGCGGTCGTTGGGCATGCCGGCTGCGCTGTGGGGATATTCTAAAGGTAGGGACCTCCCCGGGGGACGCAACTCGACGGCAGTGCCATCGTTTGCGTATACTTGGCGGGGCGGTACAGGACACGCTGGAGTACAATGACTTATGCGCTAGGCGCTTCCTCAAACTGCAGAGGGCGGAATGGCTACAAAACTCGACAAGACGATCAAGCGAGAGCTGGAGCTTGAGGGTAAGCTGTACACGGTCGCCATCTCGCCCGAAGGCGTGAAGATCACGCCCAAGGGTGCCCGGAAGGGTCAGGAGATCAGCTGGAGCTCTCTCGTGAGTGGAGAGACGGACCTCCGGCGCGATCTCAACATGTCGGTCGACGCCTACCGAGAGTAGCATCTCAAGCACGATCGGAGGGTTCATGGCCGAGCCGAGCTTTGCCGATCAGATCTCCACGCTCAACTCGACCCTGCGGGCCATCGAGGTTCGTTTAGCATTGGGCCGCGCCCCAGTAGAGGGCCTGGAGGATTTCAAGAGCGCGTTGGATGACATGCGACTGCGACTCTGGGGACTACTGGGCGCCGCTGGTGGGGAGGACTACAAGGGATTTCAGGAGCGGTTCCGGATCCGTCGGGCCACGGAAATGTGCCGTGGCCTGGGCGGAGACCTGCGCGCCGGCTCCGTGAGCGGGCGTTACGCTGAGCTCACCAGCTTGCGCGAGGCGGCGTCGGAGCTGGGGAAAAGCATAGAGCGAGCACAACAGCAAGCCTTCTAGCGTGCCGTGAGTGCCATGCCCACACTGCGCACGGCGCGCTTGATCCTGGGACCATTCGAGCCGAACGATGCGGTGGAGGTGCAGCGCCTCGCCGGCGCGCGTGAGATCGCGGACACGACGGTCTCTATTCCTCACCCGTACGAGCTGGACCATGCGGTAGCCTGGATCGAGCAGCAGCGCAAAGAATCGGTCCGGGGGCGGTCCGTCACCTTTGCCATCCGACTGTCAGACAGGACCTTGGTAGGCTCGGTTGGATTGCGAGACATCGATCCCGAGCATTGTCAGGCAGAGCTGGGCTTCTGGATTGGCCGGGAGTGGTGGGGCAAAGGGTATGCGCGGGAAGCTGCCGCCGCGGTGGTCCGCTTCGGTTTCGAGATTCTGGGTCTCAACCGCATTTACGCCCATCATATGGTTCGAAACCCTGCCGCCGGTCGCGTGCTCGAGTCGACCGGCATGCAGCGGGAGGGGCTCTTGCGCCAGCGGGTGCGGAAATGGGGACGCTATGAGGATGTCGTGCTCTATGCAGTTCTCCGGGACGAGGGAGACTGATTGACCAGGACGTTTTGATGATGCGCAATGGACTCGAGGGTTTTGAGAAAGTGGCGGAGGCGCCGGCCGTAGAGACCGCGCCGGATCCGCTGAGATCCGAGCGGAGCGGCCGGGTTCACTGGGTTGTGGTGATGACGCGAGCGCCAAGCCAGGCGGACAAAGCTCCGGCAGGCGTGGTGCTCCTCACCCGTTTCTGGCATCCCAGAGACCACTGCTGGAGTGAGAATGCGTTCGAATCGCTGGATCACGCCATCCGGTTGTTCGTGGATGAGAGTGGGTGGGTCTTACGGCAGCAACAATCCCTGGACGGGCCCCAAGCCTATGAGCTCATCTTCGAGGCTCGGCGCGAAGACTTCAGCCGCCCGAGCACCGAGCAGATGCTGCAGGACGTGGGGCTCACACCTCAGGACGTGGCCAAGCTGCTGGAGAAGCCCGAGGACCAGGGAGCCGGCTAGCTGTCGCCCCGGCCGGTCTTCTCGCGAAGCTCGTCGATGCGTTTCGACGCCTCCGCTTTGGTGAGATCCTCTTCTACCTCCTCACCGGCTTCGGTGGCAAGAGTGTTCAGGTAAGACTCCTGCGCGCCGGTCATCGGTTCGTCACCGGTGGTCCAGTCCTCGGGATCCTTGATCGGATTCGAGTCGCTCTTGGGAGCGGCGGTTTTTTTGTCGGCCCTGCGTGACATCGCTGGTCTCCTGTAAGTGACTGGGTTCAAGTCCCACTTCCCCGAAAGGAAACCGAAACAAGACGTCAGCACAAGTAGTGCTCTATGCTCCTCTGTGGCGCGCCAGGACAGTGCGCAAGGCCGCCCCGAAACGTCGAACTTCCTCCTCGCCAAGAGCCGTAGTGAGGCTCCCTACCCCCCGAGGGTCGATCAAGATCCCCTCGTTGACCAGACCCAAGAAGATTTGATGCCGCCGGTCCGCCTGAGCGGTGAGCGTGTCGCGATAACTCCGGACCGGCTGCTCTGTCAGGTGAATGGCGAATAACGACCCCACTCCGGTTATCTGGGCCGGGATGCCGGCACCGGCAAAGGCGCGAGACATTTCCTGCCGTAGCGCGCCGCCCCGGCTGTTGAGCTGGGCGAGAACCTCTCTCGTGAGCAGCTCGAGGGTCGTGGCTCCTGCCACCATGCCGAGCGGATGGGCGTTGTGGCTGCCCGGGTGGAGGACCGCCGGCCGGCCGCGAGAGGGATCGAACATGGCCATGATATCGCTGCGCCCCCCGAAGACGCCGAGGGGAAATCCGCCGCCAATCAGCTTGCCCAGGCAGGTCAGGTCGGGAACTACGTTGAAGTATTCCTGGGCTCCGCCATATGCCACCCTGAAGCTCACCACCTCGTCGAAGATCAGCACAATGCCGAGGCGGCGAGTCACCTCCCTCAACATCTCCAGATAAGCCGTTTCCGCCGGGATCATTCCGGCCGAGCCGAGCACCGGTTCAACCAGCACCGCGGCGAGTCCAGCACCGGTGGACTCGAGTACCGCACGCGCGCCTTCGATGTCGTTGTAGGGAATGATGGTGACGTTGGAAACAACCTCTCGGGGGATTCCTCGGGTGTTCGGGATTGCTCGGGGCTCCGAGCGGGCTCCAGCCTCGGTGCCGGACGGGTGGATGCTTACCATGACGTCATCGGTGGTTCCGTGGTAGCCACCCTCGACTTTCGCTATCCTGGCGCGTCCGGTGAATGCGCGGGCTGCACGAACGGCGTTCAGCGTCGCTTCAGTACCAGAGTTGGTGAAACGCACCTGCTCCAGTGATGGAATTCTCCGGCACAGCAGTTCGGCGTAGTGCCTTTGAGGCTCGGTTGCCCCTGGAAAGCTGGTGCCTTTCCGCAGCTGGACCTGAATCGCTTTCAGTATCTCCGGGTGGCCATAGCCGTGGATGAGAGCGGAGTGGTTTCCGGTGAAGTCGAGCAACTGATTTCCATCAAGGTCGAACAGCAGGCACCCTTCTCCCCGATCGAATACCACCGGGTAGGGTGGATAGAAGACGGTGCTGCGGGAATCACCTCCCGGCAGGTGCTCCCGCGCCTTCTCAAAGAAGCGGAGCGAGGCGGGAGTCCGTTCGCGGTAAACCTCCTCCTCTCTGGCGGTCAGCGGTATCGCCTCAGTACTCAATGCGCGTCCTTTGCGTCTCGGGTGAGCTTCGGGGGATTGCCAGCAAAAAAAGGACCGGGTGAGCAGGTCCCGGAGTCGGCCGGCATCGAAACTATCAGAGGTTCACAGCTCCAACGCCCGCCAGAGATACCAACTGGCTACGCTGCGGTACGGGCGCCACCGCCGGCCCCGGCGAACCATGGTCTCCGCGTCGGGCAACTTTCCTCGGCGAAATGTGAGGGCGAAGCCCTTCCGCACACCCAGATCGTTCAGGGGAAGGACATCGGGGCGGCCGAGCCGAAAGATGAGCAGCATCTCCACCGTCCAGCGACCAATGCCACGAACAGTGGTCAAACGCTGGATGATCTCCTCGTCGTCCATGCGACGGATTTTTGCGAGGGAAGGAACCGTACCGTCCAACGTGCGCGCCGCCAGATCCTTGAGGGCCGCGGTCTTGGCCGCCGAAAGCCCGGCCTGTCGCAATCTCTCTGGTGAGATGTCGAGCAAGGCGCGGGGTGGGGGAAAGCCTCGCTGGCCCGAGGCCTGGATCACCCTTGCCAGAATCGTGGCGGCCGCTTTGCCGGTCAGCTGCTGGTAAACGATGGAACGCGCCAGTGCCGCGAAGAGGCTTTGAGTGGGCTCCGGCCGCATCGAGAATGGGCCGACCCTGGCCATCAGGTCACCCAATTTAGAGTCGGCCTCGGCCAGGCATCGGCAGGCGAGACCGGGGTCGTACGCCAGACCTTCCCACTGGGAAGTACTGGTGGAGAGAGCGGGTAAGGCCATAGCGCAAACATACACTCGTCAATTCGGTTCTCGCCCGAACGCCAACAGCACGCTGGCAGCAATTACGAGCAGCGCTCCGCCAATCTGCCAGCCGGTCGGACTGTCGCCGAACACCGGGATGGCCAGAAGATGGGTAAACACGATGCCCAGGCTGGATAGCGCAGTCACCGGCGCGGCTCGGTGCAGGGAATAGGCTCGTGTCATTGCGATCTGCGCGGCACCGCCGGCGACCCCGGCGCCCATGAGGAGCAAACCGCTGTTCCAATCGGGCCAGCGCCAGACCGGAAGGCTCACGATCAGCAGGACTGCCAGAGCAACCAGGGAAAAATGGAGTACCACGGCTTCGGCGCTCTCTCCAGGACCGATCTTCCGCAGCCAAAGCATGGCCAGCGCATAGAACAGCGCACCCAGCGTGGCAATGGCCGCGACCGGGAGGGCCAGCGAGAACGTGGGACGCACGACGATAACGATCCCGGCGAACCCGAGCGCCACTCCCAGCGCGACGCGGCCGTTCACCCGCTCGGCCAGCATCGGGCCGGAGAGGAGCGCGACAAAGATGGGCGCGGTCGAACCGAGGGTCACTGCGTCTCCCAGCGCGATTCGGGTGGATGCCAAGGCGTAGAAGGTGCAGAGGGCGGCACTGGTGCCATAGACGCTGCGGCGCCAGGCATTGGGTCGGTCGATGATGCGGAGCGAGCTTCCCCGGTACCAGGCCACGCCTACGGCAATCATGATCCCGATGAGGAATCTTCCGGCCGCCATCTCGGACCAGGGCAGGGTGCGAGCGCCGAGCCGGGTACAGACATTCATGCCGGCAAAGAAGACTTGTGCGATTGCCATCCAGGCCAGGCCGTTCACCGGACAGGTCGGAGATGTCGGAGGGGCTGGAGAAGTCGGAGAGAGCTTGCCCTGAGCGAAGCGAAGGGTCGGAGAGGTTGGAAAGGGATTCGCATCGGATACAAGGTAGTATTTTCGAGCTATCCCAGCTCCTAGCTCTCAGCTACTAGATCCTAGCTCCCGGACCACCATGCTCCCCGACGAATTCCGCCGTCACGCGCATCAACTGGCCGATTGGATGGCGGATTACTTCGAGCACGTGGCTCAGCTGCCGGTCACGCCGGAGCTGCAGCCCGGCGACATCCGCCGCCGCCTCCCATCCGCGCCACCGGAAGAGGCGGAGCCCTTCGAGCGTTTGTTCGCCGATTTCAAATCCATCGTGCTCCCCGGGATGACGCTGTGGAATCATCCCGGCTGGTTTGCCTACTTCCCAGCCAACAACAGTCCGCCTTCGGTCCTGGCGGAGATGCTGACCGCCACGCTCGGGGCCCAATGCATGTCGTGGGCGACCTCTCCCGCCGCCACCGAGCTGGAGCAAGTGGTTATGGAGTGGCTCCGGCAGATGATCGGTCTGCCGGATCAGTTTGTCGGCGTCATTCAGGACACTGCTTCAACCGCCACACTGGTGGCAGTGCTCTGTGCCCGTGAACGGGCGACGGCTCACCGAGCGGGCTCCACGGGCCTCGGCGCAACTGGTGCCCTGCTTACCGTGTATGCCTCGACCGAGGCGCACTCCTCGGTGGATAAAGCGGTCAAGCTCGCGGGCTATGGGTTGGAGCAACTCCGACGGATCCCGGTCGACACGGCGTATGCCATGCAACCGGAAGCACTCGCTCGCGCGATCGCAGCCGATCTGGCCGCGGGGCATGTCCCTGCGTGCGTGGTCGCGACGGTGGGGACGACCTCCTCGACCGCAATCGACCCGCTGCCCGAGATCGCCACGATATGCGCACGCCATGGCATCTGGCTCCACCTGGACGCGGCATATGCCGGCACTGCCGCCATCCTTCCGGAGCTTCGGCGCCACTTCGAAGGCCTGGAGCAGGCCGACAGCTTCGTCTTCAACCCGCACAAGTGGATGCTGGTCAACTTCGACTGCAGCGCGTACTTCGTTCGTGATCCCCAGACCCTGCTCCGCACCTTCGAGATCGCTCCCGAATACCTTCGTACCCGGCAGGACGCTCAGGTAGTGAATTTCCGGGACTGGGGGATTCAGCTGGGCCGCCGGTTCCGGGCGCTCAAGCTCTGGTTTGTCATCCGAAGCTATGGGGTGGAGGGGCTGCGCCGGCTGGTGAGAAATCACATCCAGCTGGCCCAGGAGCTAGCCAGCCGCATCGAAGCTACTTCGAACTTCGAGCTACTCGCACCGGTGCCGTTTGGCCTGGTCTGCTTTCGATTTCGCCCGCCAGGAGTGACGGCAAGCTCCGCCATAGACGATGCCAACCGGGAATTGCTGGCTCGGGTCAACTCGACCCGGCGAGTCCACCTGACGCACACTCTGCTCGATGGCCGCTACACGATCCGGATGGCAATCGGGCAACGGCAGACCCAGCTGAAGCATGTGGAGGAGGCGTGGAGGTTGATTCAGGAGGCGGCGAGTGGGCTCTACCCGCTATCCGGCCAGGACAGCGGGAGGTGAGGTGATGAGAGGCTGGAGGTAGCGGCCAGTGTGGGACCCGGGAACCTCGGCGATGTCTTCAGGGGTACCTTGCGCCACCACCGTTCCTCCCGCATCACCGGCCTCGGGGCCCATATCGATGACCCAATCGGCTCGTTTGATGACGTCCATGTGGTGCTCGATGACAACGACCGTGTGCCCGGCGTCTACCAGCCGATCGAGAACGTGAATGAGCACCCGCACGTCATCGAGGTGGAGTCCGGTGGTGGGCTCGTCCAGAATGTAGAGTTTGCGCCCTTCGCGCTTTCCCGCCTGGGTCAGCTCTCGCGCGATCTTGAGCCGCTGGGCCTCGCCACCCGACAGGGTAGTGGCCGGCTGCCCCAACCGGAGATATCCCAGCCCGACCTGCTGAAGCTGCCACAGCGCGGTGCCGAGCCGGGGCTGATGGCGGAACCGGGTCACCGCCTCGTCGACCGTCCATTGCAAGACATCGTGAATGGACCTGCCCTGAATGCGCACCTCGAGCACCTCGGGGCGATACCGAGTACCGCCACATGCCTCACAAGGGACGAACACGTCGGCCAGGAACACCATTTGGACCTGGACATGGCCGGCTCCCTCGCAGGCCTCACACCTGCCTCCGGCTAAGTTGAAGGAGAAAGTGGCTGAGCTATACCTGCGCTGGCGGGCGAGCGGCTGCCCGGCAAAGAGCTCCCGAATCTCATCGAAGGCTCTGATATAGGTGATCGGGTTGGAGCGGGGAGAACGGCCGATGGGGGACTGATCCACCAGGAGCACGTCGCGGAGGAGTTCCCATCCAGTCATCGCTCCCACCTGTCCTACCGCTTCGCCGAGGTGAGACTTTGCCGAGTGCTCACCCCGAAGCCGGGCCTCCAAGTGCCGATAAATGACATCGTGCAGCAACGTGCTTTTCCCCGACCCGGAAACACCAGTGACGGCGGTGAGGGTGCCCAACGGAATGTCCACATCAACATCGTGCAGGTTGTGCAGGTTTGCCCGCCGGATCCTGAGCCACTGAGGGCCCGCTGGACGGCGGATGCTGGGAACGGCGATCCGCTTCTGTCCGGTGAGATATTGGCCGGTGAGAGAGGAGCGAGCCTCCTGCACCGGACCCGCATGCACCACTCTCCCTCCGTGCTCCCCCGAGCCCGGCCCCAGCTCTAGCATGAAGTCGGCCTGCTGAATGGCGCCCAGATCGTGTTCCACCACGAGCACGGTGTTCCCTGCGTCTCGCAATCTCTTGAGAAGAGCGAGCAGGCGGTCGGTGTCGCGGGGGTGGAGTCCGACGGACGGCTCGTCCAGGACGTAGAGTGTGTCGACCAGGTGAGAACCCAGCGCATTGGACAGTGAGATCCGTTGGGCCTCACCACCGCTCAGCGTGCGGGTTTGGCGGTCCAGAGTCAGGTAGCCGAGGCCGACGTCGCGCAGGAATCCCAGGCGGGCGTCGAGCTGGTCGATGATCAGCTGCGCCACCTGGCGCTCAGTCGGGGTCAACACAAGCTCGTGCAGCCACTGGTGGATGGCGTCGAGCGAGCGGCCGGCCACCGAGCCGATGGTGTTCTCTCCGATGCGGACCGAGAGCGCGTCCGGGTTGAGACGACTACCGCCGCAGCGGTCACAGGTCTTGGCCAACTGGTACTGGCGAAGGAACACCCGGATGTACTGCTTGTAGCGCTTCTCCTCCAGGCCCTTGAGGAAGGGGAAGATCCCCACGAAGCGCCCCTTGCGCCCGTACAACAGCTCGCGCCGTTGGGCCGGCTTCAGCTTCGACCAGGCCTGGTGCGGATCTGCTCCGATCGAGCGAGCGAAATCCAGCAGAATCCGTCGCCGCGACTCGTAACGAGGTTTGGTCCAGGGATCGATGGCGCCCGCCGCCAGGCTCTTCTCGGGATCACAGACGATCAACGACTCGTCATACTCCAGAACGGCGCCGAAGCCGTTGCAGTGCGTGCAGGCGCCGCGAGGGTTGTTGAAGGAAAAGAGCGCGGGAGTCACCGGCACGGCCGGCGTGTCGCAATGGCTGCACGCGGGGAACTCGGTGAAGCGGAGACGTGCCACTCCCTGCGAGGACTCCAGCAGCACCAGCGCGACCCCCTCACCTTCCTGGAACGCTGTGGCGATCGCTTCGCACAGCCGCCCCAGCGCGGCCTGCTCCACGACCAGGCGGTCCACGACGATGAGCAGCTCGCCGACTCGAGTGAGATCGATATGGGGCGGTAGCTCGTCCAGGCGGAGTGGGGCAGCATCCGCCAGCACTCGAACGAAACCGAGTGCGCGGAGGTTCTCAGCCACGGCCTGGTGAGTCAGCCGGGCGACCGGGGGAAGCGGGAAGCAGATCTGCGCCCGACCACCTCCCCCTCGCAAAACGTCTTCTGCGGCGACTTCCGGGGTGTCCCTGCGGACCGGACCGCCGCACTTCCGGCAGTAGCAGCGTCCAACCCGAGCCCACAGCAACCGGAGGTAGTCATACACCTCGGTTGCGGTACCCACGGTGGAACGGCTGGAGATAACCGGATTCCGCTGCTCGATGGCCACCGCCGGTGCCAGCCCCTCGAGCCGGTCGACCCGGGGCTTCGGCATGCGATCGAGAAACTGCTTGGCGTAGGTGGACAGCGACTCGATGTACCGCCGCTGGCCCTCGGCGTACAGGGTGTCGAAGGCGAGCGTGCTTTTGCCCGAGCCCGATGGCCCCGTCAGTACGATGAGCGCGCGATGAGGCAAGTCGACACTGATGCCCCGGAGATTATTCTGCCGGGCGTTGACGATCCGGATGACGTTTTCGGGCATGGTGAAGAGTAGCGGAGAGTCGGGGAAGCGGGGAGGCAGGGAAGGGGGGCTACGCGAATATTCAGCTCGTGCTTGCTTCCCGGCTTCCCTGCTTCCCCGCTAAGTTCCTGATTCATGTCCCGTCTTCTGACCCCCAAGCTGCTGCTGCGCGGCTTCGAAGTCTTCGTGGTCGCCTCGCTTGCCGGGTTCGGGGTCACCCTCCTTTACGGAAACGATCTTCCTGCCTTCCTGGCTGCGCTGCGGCGACTCCACTGGATCTGGGTGTTCGCCGGGTTGGGACTGGCTTCGATGGACTGGATCGCCGGCGGTCTGCGGCTCTGGGTGGTGGCTCGTCACGTCTACCCCAACCCCCCCCTCAAGGGAATGATCCTGGCCGGCGGAATGGGTGCGTGGGCGGCTTACATCACGCCCCTCAACTCCGGAGCCGGCCCCATGACGATGTACACGATGCGGCGGTATGGAGTACCCCTCCCGGTGGCGGTTACCTCCACCTTCATGAGCTTCGTTGCCACCATCCTGTTCTTTGCCATTGCTGGACCTTTGGCGGTGGTGTTTGGAGCCGGCCGGTCTCTGGGCCAGCGGGGTAATGTGCTGGGGCTCTCCCTGTTCGATCTGTTTCTCGGCAGTCTCACCATCATCGCCGCTATCGGGATTCTCATGGCGGTGGTGCTGTTCTTCCCTCGTTTCGTGCGCGATCTGATCCACCGTGCCGCCGAAGCGATTGGTCGGCGGAGCCGGCGGGTTGCAGCCAGACTGCAAAAACTTCAGGCGGGGATCGATCAAGCGCATGAGAGCGTGGTCGCGTTCAATAGTCTGCGAGGTTGGTTGGCACTCTTCTGGGCCACGATCCTGTCGGGACCGTCGCATGCCAACAAGCTGCTGGCCGGATACGTGGCACTGCGGGCGCTCGGAATCCACCCCAACTTCGTGGATATCCTGCTGGTCCAGACCCTGGTGATGTTTCTCCTGTACTTTGCGCCTACACCCGGCGCGTCCGGGGTGGGAGAGTTGCTTTCCGCGGCTGTCATGTCATCGTACGTGCCCCGCGAGCTCACCCCGATCTACATCCTTATCTGGCGCTTAACCCTGAGCTACTTCACCATTGGTTTCGGGTTTCTAGTGTTTTCCGGGTGGGTTCGCCGCGGGCTACAGGGCGTAGCGGAGCCGGGGCTGGGCGACCCGGCGGGACAAGAGACGTGACCGAGCAAGATGATGTAGTAGACCGGGCCTACGACGCAGCCCTGCTGCGCCGGCTGTTGGTCTATCTGCGACCGTACCGGAAGCTCACCGCACTGGCGGTCCTGCTGCTGCTGGCCGGCGCCGGCCTGGCGCTGGTCGGTCCAGCCCTCACCCAGCGCGCCCTCGATGTAGCTATTCCGAACCGGGACCTCGGCCTGCTCGGCACGCTGGCGGTGATTTACCTCGCGGCACTGGTCCTCGACTTTCTGGTGGAGTACGGGCAGACCTTCTTGACCGCGTATGTGGGCCAGCGGGTCATGTACGACCTGAGAATGCAGATCTTCGAGCATCTCCAGCGTCTCAGCATCAGCTACTTCGACCGCAATCCAGTGGGCCGGCTCATGACCCGGGTCACCTCCGATGTGGAGACCCTGAACGAGCTGTTCTCGTCGGGAGTGGTTACTGTGTTCGGCGACGTGTTCACCCTGCTCGCCATCATGACCATGATGCTGCTGGTCGACTGGCGCCTGGCTCTGGTGACCTTTTCGGTGATTCCGCTGGTCTGGCTCACGGCCACGCTCTTCCGGCGCCATGTGCGCCAGGCCTTCCGTGACATCCGGCTTCGACTGGCCCGGCTGAACTCCTACCTGCAGGAACGGCTGTCCGGCATGCGGGTGGTGCAGCTGTTCGGGCGGGAGCAAGACTCAGCCGCGAAGTTTGCTCAGCTCAACCGCGAGCACCTTCAGGCTCACCTCCGGTCCATCACGATCTATGCGGTCTTCTTCCCAGTAGTCGAAGTGCTGACCGCGATCGCCATGGCGTTGCTGCTCTATTATGGGGGGTTCCGTACGCTGAGTGGCACGCTGACCGTTGGCGTTCTGGCCGCCTTCATCCAGCTCACCCGACGATTCTTCCAGCCATTGCAGGACCTTTCGGAGAAATTCAATCTACTGCAGAGCGCGATGGCCTCCTCTGAACGAGTGTTCGCCCTGCTGGATGAACCGGTCGCGGTGGCCGAGCCCACCCACCCGAGCCAGTTGCCCCGACCGGTCCGAGGTGAGGTTCGGTTCGAGGGAGTGTGGTTCCGCTACAGTGCAGATGGTCCCTGGGTGCTTCGGGATGTCTCCTTCACCGCCTCTCCTGGCCAAACCGTGGCACTGGTGGGACATACCGGAGCAGGAAAGACCACGATTGTGAACCTGCTGCTCCGCTTCTACGACCCGGACCGGGGGCGCATCCTGATCGATGGCGTCGATATCCGCCAGCTCTCTACCGCGGACTTGCGGTCACTCATCGGATTTGTGCAGCAGGACCTTTTCCTGTTTGTGGGCGACATCCTGCACAATCTCACCCTCGACGCACCCATCCCGGCGGAAATGGCTCGTGAGGCCGCGAGGCGGGTGGGGGCCGACCGTTTCATCGACCGTTTGCCCGCAGGCTACGGACACCGGTTGGGGGAACGGGGGCGAAGCCTGAGTGTGGGCGAGCGCCAATTGCTGAGCTTTGCGCGCGCGCTGGCGCTGGACCCGACCATCCTGGTCCTGGATGAGGCAACCAGCTCGGTGGACGCACAGGCGGAAGGTCTGATTCAGCACGCCATCGCCGAGCTGATGGCGGGTCGTACCAGCATCGTCGTGGCACACCGGCTCAGCACGATCCTTCACGCCGACGAGATCCTGGTGCTGCAGCACGGGGAGATCCGGGAGCGGGGGAGCCACCGAGAGTTGCTGGCCAAGCAGGGTCTCTATTATCGATTGTATCAGCTGCAGTTGCGAGGCCAGGAAGTCCGGAAGATCGCTTAGGTTTCGCTTGCCTCGCTCCAAGCCGGCGGATACGTTTCTCCGTCTCGACTTTTCTCCTCGGGATCAATCGATGATCCAACTCGAACTCGGCGGCGAGCGGTATGCCATTGCCGCCGGCGAGACCGCCATCGGATCGGCGGCCGACAACAAGGTGGTGCTGGCGG
Organism: Gemmatimonadales bacterium; assembly: GCA_025929805.1. Taxonomy (GTDB): domain Bacteria; phylum Gemmatimonadota; class Gemmatimonadetes; order Gemmatimonadales; family GWC2-71-9; genus CAVVWJ01. The sequence continues at coordinate 15,796 of JAICPP010000012.1, forward strand.
GCGAAGGGGTGCAGCCGCGGCATGCAGTGGTTCAGGCAACTCAATCCGGAACGGCAGCCATTCGAGTGGTGGCGCCAGATGCCGAAGTGAGAGTCAACGGGGTGCGCCTGGGTGCGGAGCCCACACCGCTGCTCCATGGCGACAAGATCGCGATCGGAAACCACGAGCTCCGGGTGGTGGATTCCACCCGGGGAGGCAGCACTCAGCTGTTCGACTCGGGGGCCTTCGCCGATCTGGCGCCACCCAAGAGCTCCAAGCCCGCTGCGGGAAGGACCGGTGGGCGGCTGGTGTGTCTCACCGATGGGCGCGAGTACACGATCGGGACCGGACGCCTCACTCTGGGCCGCGATGCCGCCTCGGACGTGGTGGTGTCGGGTCACGAAGTCTCCCGACATCATGCTGAGATCCGGTCCGAGGCTGAGGGTTACGTGCTGGTCGATTTGAGTGCAAATGGCACGTTGGTGAATGGCCAACGCATCGGGAAGACCCACCTGTTAGCCCGGGCCGATGTGATCCGGATCGGGAACGACGAGTTCCGCTTCTACGCTGACGCGGCGGCTCCCCCTCCGCCGCCACCCCCGGAAACGCCCAACCTCCATCCTGCCGGAGCGGCGCAGCGTCTCTCCGATACCATGCACGGCATCCCGGTCACTCCGGCGTCGGCCGTAGCCGCACCACTTGCCTCGCTCTTGTTTCGGAGTGGCGACCTGAAAGGCCGGCGGCTCCCGATCAAGGTACCCGCCGTCAATATCGGACGGGGAGACTACAACGATATCGTAATCGCCGATCCCAGCGTGAGCACCATGCACGCCAAGCTGCAGCGTCGCGAAGCCATCTGGATCCTCACCGATATGGGATCCACCAATGGGACCTTTGTCGAAGGCGAGCGGTTGACCGGGGAAATCGCGCTGGGCCCGGGAACGACTCTCAAGTTCGGCGATGTCTCGGCTCTGTTTGAGCCGCTGGACGAGACGGTTCCTCCCGAGCGGGCCGCCAACACCCGGATGATGTCCCGGATCGAGCCCGAGGCCCCCCGGGCCAAACCCACGGCAGCCCAGGGCCACCAACCGGCCGGCCAGGAATCGCCTGTCGCAGTCGAGCCGGACCCCGCTGCCGCCCGACCTCGCCCCCGGCCGCGCCGGCCGATCCACATGGCGCCGCCCCGACCCAAGAGTCCGTCGACGCTGACGGTGGTCGGGCTGGTGATTCTGGTGGCGATTCTCGCCTATCTGCTGTCTAGCCTCTAACGGAGTCCCGTGCACTTTACCTGCGCCGCTCGCACCGACGTCGGCATTGTCCGTTCGGGCAATGAGGACAACTATCTCATGCTGGCCGATCACGGCATCTTCATCGTGGCTGACGGCATGGGCGGCCACGCTGCCGGTGAGGTGGCCAGCGAGATGGCGGTGCGCATCACCTCACAGGCGATTGGCTCCCTCCGTGGGTTGAGCGACGAGGAAGCAGGCGAGCGTGTCAGGACGGCTATTCGAGCGGCCAACGACGCCATCTTCGAGCGCACCCTTTCGGAGCAGGACAAGCGCGGCATGGGCACCACCGCCACGGTGCTGGTGCTGCTGCCCCAGCGCTACCTCATCGGGCAGGTGGGGGACAGCCGCGCCTACCTGTTTCGCAATGGAGGTTTCCAGCAGCTCACCAAGGACCATTCCTATGTGCAGGAGCAGGTGGACGCGGGGCTCCTTACGCCGGACCAGGCCCGGGTGCATCCCTACAGCAACGTGATCACCCGCTGTGTGGGTGCCGGCACCGACGTGGTGCCCGACATCTACTTCGGCTCATTGGAAAAGGGCGATATCCTGCTGTTGGCGTCCGATGGGCTTACCGGCATGCTGGAGGACGAGCACCTGCTGCAGATCCTGCGCTCTGATGGAGACCCTCAAGTCTGGGTCGATCGGATGGTTGTGGAAGCCAACCGTCGGGGTGGGCTCGATAACATAACCGCGATCGTCATTCGCATCGACTCGGTGGACAGCGACACCGGCGAGCACCCAACCGTGTCGGCCGCAGCAAGCCAAGGGACATAGTCAGCGGCCGCTCTCCAATACTCGCTGGATGCGGGCGCGATAACCTTCCACCAGCACCCGCCCGGTCTCACAGTTTAGGGAAACCCACTCCGCATTACGAAACGCGCGAGGCGAGGACGCCTGCCGAAAGGCCGTCAGGTAAGGCTCGACACGTGCGTAGAGGAACAGCCCCTCACCGTTGTTCTCCACCAGGAAGTCCGGGTGGATGATGCCATGCCGTGCCATGCTGTAGACCATCTCCCAGTACCCTGCTGTCTGTCGAAAGGGGACGTTCAGCGGATGCTCACTGGTGGTGACCGCAATGGCCTCCTCTGCGTTGCGGGGCCAGAACTGTGAGTTAATCGCCTGCCGTGCTTCCCGCATCACCGGTTCACGGCGCAAATCGTAAAGCTTCAGGACGAGGTCGGCATCGTGATGGTCCGGCGCTTCCTTCAGCACGGCGACGCTCCTGGATAAGGACTCTGGCCGGGGCTGGTCACCACCGGTGACGCCCCGCACATCTCTCTACGGCCCTGGAAGCTAGTCTCGCTGGGCGGCAGCATGGGAACGTGATGCACAAAGGAGGGCCAGGTGGACGTTCTGACATGGATCATCGTCGGGCTGGTGGCGGGCTTACTGGCGTCGCTCGTGATGGGGGGCATCGGCTTCGGTATCCTCGGCGATATCATCGTGGGGATCCTGGGAGCGCTGGTGGGCGGCTGGCTCTTTGCCGAAATGGGCTGGGGTGCGCCGTTCTCCGGCATAGCGGGGGCCATCTTCGTGGCATTCATCGGCGCGGTGGTATTACTGGTGATCATCCGGCTGCTCCGGGGCGCCCGAAGGGCACCGTAGGATTATGCCCGCACGACTGTGACGACTCCCTGGCGTCTCATCATTCGATCTGCTCCGCTCCTGGCAGTGGGGATCTTGGCGTGCGGCGGCCGGGACCCTCAAGCCCAGCCGAGTCCCTCGAGCCCAGCGATGGTGCAGGTGGAGAACCGTGGATTTGCCGACATGGTGATCTACGCGGTGAGTGGCTCCCAGCGGGTTCGGCTGGGTCTGGCTAACGGGAACTCAACCCGGGCTTTCACCATCCCGAGGACACTGCTGCGCGGCGCGGGTCCGCTTCGATTTCTGGCGGACCCCATCGGGGGAAACCGGAGTCCAATCAGTGAGGAAATGATCGTTGAACCAGGCGATATCGTCACCCTGGTCATACCTCCGTGATGGTGAGGCTGTGAGCAGGCACTTGCTGGTTTCTTAGGAGGTACCCATGACACGCAGCAATCAGAACGAGCCTTTGCCGGAATCCGCAATGGGTGGCGCTTCCGACGCAGGCGCTCACGGCAACCATCCGGCGTCAGCCGCAAAGCTGGAACGGTCGCCCCTTCCTGACGACGTACCCGGCGATGCGGCTATCGAGCGGCGCAGGCATCATGATTCGAGCTACAGCGGCCCCGAGCGCAGGGCCGGATCCCGGAGCGGAAACGGCTGAGCGATTGCAGCAAGTCGAATCCACTGCAGGTTGCACTCGGGAAACAGCGGCGCTAGTGGCTCGCGAAGTGCCGGGTAGAGCCATTTGCCAAGAACGCGAGCACCTCGTAATCCCCACCCTTTGTGCCCGGCGGGGCCATTCCCGGCGTGCCCCCTGGCATGCCCGGCACGGCCAGACCCACGATTTTGGGTTGCTCGGCGAGTAGTCGCTGAATGTCCGATGCGGGAACATGGCCTTCGATGAGGTACGCTCCAATAATGGCCGTGTGACAGGAGCGAACGGTGGAGGGAACTCCCATCTCGTCCTTGAGCTGTTCCATCTTCTCTTCGTCATGCACCTTGGGCTTGAAGCCGCTGGCGCTCAGATGGTCGACCCACTTGGCGCAGCAGCCACAGCTCCTGCTCATGTATACGGTAATCGGCGTGGCTAGTTGAGCGGACAACCACCGTCCCCGGCCGCTCAGGACCAGCAGCCCTGCGGCACTGACTACGAATCTGCGGCGACTCAGCATGCATACCTCGATCAGAAAAGAACGGCCTGCCGGCCCAGTTGGTCCTTTACCTCGGAGGCCGTCCAGGTAAGAAGCTCCAGCACCGGCTCCAGCGAGCAGCGGGGATGGCCGGCCACGAAAATACGCAGGCGCCGGGCACTTCGATACAGCTCATCTGCCACCCGGGGCAGTCCGAGGTGTCCCGCACGGCCCGCGTCGGTCAGCCGCTCCACCGTTCCGGATCGGGTCTTCAGCGGAAGATAGACTCCCAGCATTGCGGAACGTGCAGGGAAATCGATAAGCACTTCGCCGGGTGCAAGCCCAACCCGGTCCGCCACCGAATCCTCGACCTGCTCCAGTAGATCAGGATCGTTGACCACCCAGGATTGGACGTTTCCCGGAACCTCGCTTGCCGGGAGATCCAGAGCGCGCTTGTGGAGTCGGCGCGCTCGGATGCTGGCCGCCAGCTCGTTGTGATCGCGCCCAATTAGCAATTCCATCAGTCCGTCGTCCGTCGATTCAGCGATGACCTCTCCGGAGACGCTGCCGCGACGCACAGCCTGGCGGACGGCCCGCTTGAACATGCAGGTGGCCGAGCGAACCGCGTGATGCCAGTACACATTGCGGTACATCTGATACTTGGCGAACAGCAACGACTCGAGCGCGCTCACCCCTTTCTCCTGGACCCCCACCTCGTACCGTCCCGGCTCGCTCTCTACCAGAGTCAGCGACGAAAGCAGGCGGTCGACATCTACCATGCCATAGGGCACTCCGCACATCCGAGCGTCCCGGCTCAGGTAGTCGACCTTGTCCAGATCGATGGTGCCGGAGATCAAGCCCTGTAGTGGACTGCTGCTGACACCGGATATCAGTTCCCCGATGGCTCGGGGGAACTCCTCGCCCCCAATCTCCACCAGGCGCTCGCCCAGCTCACCCTGAGTGAGCTTCGCCACGCCCAGCGTTTCGTGCGATGGGAACCCGGCCTCCTCGAGCGCATGGGAGAATGGGTAATGCCCGATGTCGTGCAGCAGGGCGGCCAGCCGGACCGCGAGGCACTCTTCCGCCGTCGCCGGCGCAAGCTCCCCCAACTCATCCAGCGCGGCCAACGCGCGCCGGGTCAGGTGATAGGCGCCGAGCGCGTGCTCGAACCGGGAATGGGTCGCGCCGGGATACACCAGGAAACTGTGCCCTACCTGGCGAACGTACCGGAGGCGCTGGACTGCGGGTGTATCGAGGGCTAGCAGGGCGGATCGGTCGAGCCGGATGTTATCCCACAGCGGGTCGCGGATGATTTCAGTGGTGGAAGGAGCGGAAGGGGCGGCAAGAGCGGAAGGGGGGGACTGAGTGGTAGAGGATGAGGCAGCAACCAGGGGACCAAGCGAGGGTGGCTTTCGACCGTTCATTCCGCCTTTTCCGCTCCTTCCGCTCACTCAGGCCCTGCCGCCGCCACCGACTCCGGCACCTCCGCCCGATACTGCTCGAAATTTTCCCGGAACATGGCTGCCAGCCTCTTGGCTTGCGTGTCGTATGCGGCCGGATCCGACCAGGTTCCGCGGGGGGACAGCACTTCGCGGGGCACCTCGGGCACCTTCGTGGGCACTTCGAACCCGAACACCGGATCCCGGGTGAACTTGACCTTGTCCAGGGCTCCGGCGAGCGCCGAACGCAGCATGGCTCGGGTGTACGACAACTTCATTCGCTGGCCCACACCGTACGGTCCGCCGGTCCAACCGGTGTTCACCAGCCAGACCTTGACCCCATGTTTTGCTATCCGCTCACCCAGCATTCTGGCGTACACGCCGGGATGCAGTGGCAGGAAAGGGGCACCGAAGCAGGCGGAGAAGGTGGCCGAGGGTTCGGTAACCCCGCGTTCGGTCCCGGCCACTTTGGCGGTGTAGCCGGAAAGGAAGTGATACATGGCCTGGTCGGCATTCAGCCGGGCGATCGGCGGCATGATGCCGAAGGCATCGGCGGCGAGGAACACGATGTTCTTCGGGTGTCCTCCGGCTCCGCTGGGCAGGTGATTCGGGATGGCGTCGATCGCGTAGCAGGCCCGAGTATTCTCGGTGATGGTGTCGGCGTCAAAGTTGACAGCTCGGGTGGCGGGATCGAGCACCACGTTCTCCAGTACCGTGCCGAACATCTGGGTGGCCGCATAGATCTCCGGCTCGGTGTCGGGACGCAGTCTGATCACCTTGGCGTAGCAGCCGCCCTCGAAGTTGAAGACCCCGCGGTCGCTCCATCCGTGCTCGTCATCCCCGATCAGCTGACGGGTTGGGTCCGCCGAAAGCGTGGTCTTGCCGGTGCCAGACAAGCCGAAGAAGATGGCGGTATCGCCGGAGGGTCCCTGGTTCGCCGAGCAGTGCATCGGCAACACCCCCTGCCCCGGCAGGAGGTAGTTGAGGGCGGTGAAGATGGACTTCTTCATCTCGCCCGCGTAGCGGGTGCCTCCGATGAGAACGACGCGCTTGGGGAAGTTGATCACCACGAAGGTGCCGGTGCGGGTACCGTGCCGCTCGGGATCGGCCTGCAGGTCCGGCGCGTGCAGCACCGTGAAGCCGGGCCGGAACTGGGCCAGTTCCGCGGGTACGGCGCGGATGAACATGTTACGCACGAACAAGGCGTGCCATGCGTTCGGCGTAACGAAGCGCACCGGCAGGCGAAACGCGGGATCGGCACCGGCAAAAAGATCCTGGACGAATACTTCCCGGGCATCCAGGTATCCGCGAACATCTTCCTGCAGCCGCTCAAACGCGGTGGGACCCACCCGGGCGTTCTTTTCCCACCAGATGCGTTCCACCAGCACGGGATCGTCCACCAGGAACTTGTCCTTGGCTGATCGGCCGGTGTGGGGCGCCGTGACTGCCGCAAATGCCCCCCGATCCGTGAGGCATCCCTCACTTCGACGCAATGCATGCTCGACCAGCATGGGCGGCGTCAGGTTGGCATGGATCCGTATCGGAAACAGACCATGCTCAACCAGGGTGAGGTTCTCTCGGGGAACTGTGGTGGTCTCGGTAGTCATACGCTCCTAAAGGCCAGTTGAAACGCGAAAGATCAGTCTCTTCGTCACCGGCTGCAACCTCAGCGGGCAGAGGCTGTGAGATTCGGGTCCAGGTGGTACGCCCGCTCCGCGGTGGCGCGGTCCCGTGCGCTCAGTGCCGAAACCGTCGGGTCGGAGTACATGATGTCAGTGTCAAACGGCGAGTGGGCGAATATGCCGATTGCGTGCCCCAGCTCGTGAGTCGTGGTCAGCGCCAGACATTCGGCCACCCCGGGCAGCGCCGGGTCGAACCTGGGGCTCACAAATACTCTGATGGGCAGCTGAATCTGCCGACTTCCCGGCGGAAGAACGAAGTCGGTCCCGCCCTCGCACTCCGGTGCCGCGCCGGCCGCCAGCCGAGTGCCACGGAACCCGGCTTTCAGCGCCACTTGACTGGTGACGATGACATCCGCTGCATTGGAATCGGGCACGCGGACCGCGTCAAACTCGCCGTACAGAAAGGCCGATCTCCATTGCTGGATACCATTCTGCACATGGGCCGGCAGATCCAGCCTGTCCTCGGCCCAGATCCTGACCGGCAGCCGGGACCGGGGCCAATGGAAGTTCAGCGTGTCGGTGGTTCCCGGACCGCTGCTGGTGATCATCCGCCATTCATAGACCTGACTACGACTTGGCGCTGCGATATCGGCGCAGGAAAGGCCGCCCCAACCGACTGCCAGGACTAGAAGTATCGGCACGGCGGGCGCCGGCTTCATCGCTGCGCCCTGGCCAGGCCAAGCGTGAGAGATAGCCGTTGCACTCCCTGGCTTCCGGTGAAGCTTCGGGCCTCCAGCTCCTCGGTCGTGAACCGATGGAAGTCGTACCGCAACGACACCATAAGGTCCCAGCGGCTCATCAATGGGGGCCGGTAGTCCACCCCGGCCCCGGCCAGAAACCGGGTGCTTCCGCCCCGCAAGAAGATGCCCTGATCCTCGGCGGGCCAATACTGGATCAGCCCGGCACCCGCGCGCCAGTTGATCCTGCGCCAGACAGGTCCGACCAACCCGAGTACGACGGCACCGGTACGAAGAGTACCGAGATCCGTCTTTTCGTCCGGTTCGCTGCTGTGGTATCCGGAGGAGGTGAGCGTGGCTTCAATCCCGGCGCTGTAGGTCCGGGCGATGGGAAGCGATGCCCCCAACGCCAAAGTGGGTGCCGGGTCCTGGCGGGTCTCGATCTCCTCGATGACGTCGTCGGTGAGGAGCTGGGTCGCCAGGGTCAATCCCAGCCGCGCGTAGTAGTCCAGCTGCGAATGCGCGGTCGAGACCTTTGCGGCCGGCAACATCAAGACAAGCACCAGGATGGCTCGCATGACCGAAAGTACGACCGGGATGAACACCCGGTCAACGCGTCAGGACGATCGCACGTGCGTAGGCGCGCAGCCGACGCAGCATCTTGCGGTCTGCCCTAACCCCATCCTTGCCCTTGGGCGTTTCGAGAATCTTGATGACTCCAGCCAATCGGGGATCGGTCATGATCCGACGGAACGGCTGCGGGCCGAGTGATCCCTCGGCGATGAGTTCATGCCGGTCTCGGCACGATGCAAAAGGTGTCTTCGAATCGTTGAGGTGGAGACACAGCAGCAGCTCGAAGCCAAGGATTCGATCCCACTGCCGCCATACACCCTCGTAGTCGCCCACCAGATCGTAGCCCGAAGAGTAGAGGTGGCAGGTGTCCGCGCAGAACGCCACCCGATGGCGGACGTCTTTGCCGATCATGGCACGGAGAGTCGCTAGCTCTTCGAAGGTGCTCCCCAGCGCGGTACCGCAGCCGGCGGTGGTCTCCAGCAGCACGGTGACTGAGCCCCGAACTCTGCGCAAACAACGGGTGTAGGCAGCGGCGTTACGCGCCAGACCGGCGGAGCGGCTATCGATGTAGTTGCCCGGGTGCGACACCAAGTAAGGAATACCGAAAGCCTCGCACCGCTGCAGCTCGGCCACAAAAGACGCCTCCGACCGGGCACTTAACGTGCGGTCCGGGGAAGCCAGGTTGATAAGGTACGAATCATGCGCCACTATACTGGACAGCCGTAGCCGCTCGCATTCCCGGCGGAACGCGGCAAAGGACTCTGGTGAGATGCTGGGCTCTCGCCACTGACTGGGTGTCTTGGTAAATACCTGAATCGCGGTCGCCCCGATCGCCTTACCTCTGACCGGCGCTTTGTCCACGCCACCCTGGACCGACACATGCGCGCCCAGCCGCTCAGTCAAACTCAACTGATTCATTCCCTCTGCCTCGCGTGAACGAGCAGGTACCCTCACACCCCGCCCGACCGAAAGTTCTCCTCCTGGGAGATGCATCGGCTCGGCCGGAGGGTCTGGAACGGGCCTTGACCCGGGCCGGCTTTCAGCTGGTGGAACGGGTAGAGGGTCCGTCTGCTGACGCAATTCTCATTACCCTGTCGAATATCGAGGGGGCGCCCTTGCAGGAGCTGCTTCCCACTTCTGACTTGGAGGGCACCGACCCGCCACGGCTGGTTCTGATTGCCGGCGGCAACCCGGATGGTCCGGCCGCGGCCCTGGCCCGAGGTGCCGCGGATGCCATGGCGGGGACAATCCATCTGCCCGAGCTCTGTGCTCGACTCTACGCCCGAATACGGGAACGCCGCCAGTCCCAGCCTGGCGTAGATGTAACCCACGCCCCGGGGGGTGGGCAGGATTCCGTCGGCCGGCCATCCACAGCCGAGCCCGAGCCGGAGACCGAAACACTCGAGCACCGGGTCCAGGAAGAATTCGAGCGGGCGCGGCGCTACTCGCTCAGCTTCAGCCTCGTGATTCTGGGCATCGATGAGCTGCAGGGCGCGGATGAGAGGCTTGGGGCACAAGCTGCTGGTCGCCTGCGGCACGAAGTCGGGCGGACGCTGCGGCGGGAGCTGCGGATACCCGATCTGGTAGTGCCTTACGGGACTGACGAGTTCGCGATCGTGCTCCCCGAGACCGGTCAGGCGGGAGCCCGGCAATCAGTGGTTCGGGTCCGCGAGCGGCTGACCTCGCTCCCTTTCGAGGGGGATCCCCGTCTCGAGGCCAGCCGGTTCAGCGCCGGGATTGTAACCTATCCTCATCCGGCGGCGTTCCAGCCCGACGATCTCTTTGCCATGGCCGAGGCCGCCCTGATGCGGGGCAGGGCGCAATCAATTGAAAGAATCGGCGTGGCCGTCTAAGCTGCCCGCCTACCGCCTTCTCAACCAGGTCGTCGGGTCCAGCGCCAGCTGGTTCTCTCCCCGGATTTCGAAATGCAGATGGGGTCCGTAGTCCGAGTTCTGGCCTCCCACCGTTCCGA